>JAITJV010000063.1 GCA_031278755.1 Treponema sp.
CTTTTCCGGCGTATCCCCGATATGGCCGGTTAGAAGGCAAAGGAAAGGCGGGAAGGGAATGATAGAAAACGCGGTAATAAGGGACATTCTGGCTTACGGCCCCGCTTTTCTGCTCATCGCCGTCCGCGCCCTGGGGATGATAGAAACCGCGCCCCTTCTTTCTTCCGACGTGGCGCCCCAGACCGCCAAAATCGCGCTGGCCGGCTTTGCCGCCTATGCGGCTTTTCCCGGCGCCCTTGCAAGGACCTGGGAACTGGAACCCTACGGCCTCGGTTTTGTGCTGCTTGTCATAGGGGAGGGGCTTATAGGGGTTATTACGGGTTTTTTTCTTACCATAATTTTTGCCGTCTTTTCCACCGCGGGCCAGTTCTTTTCGCTCCAGATGGGCTTCGGCGCCTCTGAAACGTTTGATCCGCTTTCGCAGATAGAAAATCCCCTTTTGGGCCAGTACCTTAACCTCGTCGCCATGCTTGTGTTTCTTTCGATAGGGGGGTTCAGCGAATTGTTCCTGGGCGGTTTTTGGCGTTCGGTGGAGTCGATTAATATCGTTTCTCTGGTGGAAGGAAGGGAGCATGTTGTGGGCATGCTTCTTGCGGGGCTTGCCCGGCTCTTTCTTGACGCGATTATCATCTCCATGCCCATACTGGGAACCCTCTTTCTCACTTCCCTTGCAACGGGCCTTATATCAAAAGCCGCGCCCCAGATTAACATACTTTCCGAAGGTTTTCCCATTTCAATTACCGTAGCTTTCCTTCTTATCTTTGCCTCGCTGCCCTTTATGACGGAAGCGTTCAGCAGGGTAATTGCCGCCGGATTCAATAATATTGAAACCCTCTATATACGGATAGGCTCGCCGATAGGGGGCGTCAGGTGACAGGGCGCGCGTTGTATGAACCAGAGGATTTCCCGGACGCGGGAGGCGCGGCGTTTGCCGTTTTGCCGCCCTGCGCGGCCATAGATTTGCAGTGGTTTGCCGACGCCGATGAGGAAGACCGTACCGAAGAACCTACCGAGTACAAGCTTCAGCGGGCGCGGGAGGAAGGCCGGGTCGCCAAAAGCCAGGAACTAATCGGCGCCCTGGGGCTGCTCCTTCCCGCGCTGATGCTTTTTTTTCTTGCGCCCTCGATGCTCAGGACCTGCGTTGAAATGATACGGTTCTTTATGCTCAGATCCGTGGAGCTTGATCCTACAAAGGATGCGCTTATAACGGAGGCTTTCTTTTCGTACTTTCTCCGGCTCGCCCTGCCCGTGGTACTTGTGTCCGCGGCGTCGGCTGTTTTTTCAAATGTGGTGCAGACAGGTTTTCTCTTTACCACAAAACCCATAATTCCGGATTTTTCCCGCGTTGTCCCCCGTTTCGGCAGTTATCTGAGGCGCATCCTCTTTTCGGTTGACGGCCTTTTTAATTTTTTCAAATCGATCATAAAAATGGCGATCATAGGAACGGTGGCGTTCTTTTTGATACGGGGGGATATAGAAAAGCTCATAAGGCTTGAATCGGCGGGCCTGTGGACGGGGATCACCGCCGTGGCGAATCTTGCGGCGCGGATGATGATTATCTCGGCCGTTTTGCTTCTTCTTCTTTCCATTCCGGATTATTTATTCCAGCGCTGGCGTCATATGAAATCCCTCCGCATGTCCCGGCAGGAAGTCAAGGAAGAGCGGAGGCTGTACGAAGCCGATCCCGCCGTGCAGTCCCGTATACGCGGCCGCATGAGGCAGCTTTTGCGGCAGAATATCTATGTCCAGGTTCCCAAAGCCGATGTTGTTATTACAAACCCGACCCACTTCTCCGTCTGCCTTGAATTCCATCCTGAAAATATGATTGCGCCCATGGTTACCGCCAAGGGGGAAGACGGGACGGCCCTCCGCATCAGGAGGGTGGCGCGGCAATGGGACGTGCCCATGGTTGAAAATGTATACCTCGCGAGGACCCTGTATGCGAATGTTGATGTGGGGGAACTGATCCCCGAACGGTATCTTGAAATTGTCGCGATGATTTACCGGAAGGTGATGGAAATAAACAATCTTGTTGATCTTGGCGCGCTGAAAAAACACAACGCGGGCCGCCGGCGGCGGGAGATCGAGGAAGCGGACGCGTGAATGTTTTAGGAGGTTGTAAAAATGGCTGACGCCGCTGTACAGAGGAGGCCCCTGAGCGGGAGAACGGAAATGTTCATGGGTTTTGCCGTGGTAATGGTGGTGGCCATGCTGGTGATTCCCCTTCCTACGGTGCTTTTGGACGTTTTGATGGCGTTCAATCTTGTTTTTTCCCTTATAGTCCTCCTTATTGTGCTTTATATTGGAAAGCCCACCGAATTCAATATCTTTCCTACGGTGCTGCTTGTTATCACCGTGTTCGGCCTGGCCCTTAACGTTTCTTCCACGCGGCTTATCCTTACCCAGGGCGCGCGTTTTGACGGCCGGATGATACGGGCCTTTTCCAGCTTTGTCGTCGGTTCGGGCGGGAGCGAAGGCCTTGTAGTGGGCTCTATCATCTTTATCGTGATCATCGCCGTCCAGGCTATCGTCATCACCAAAGGCGCCACCAGGGTCGCCGAAGTGGCCGCCAGGTTTACGCTGGACGCCATGCAGGTCAAGATGATGACGGTAGAAACCGAATTGAGTTCGGGCTCCATTTCCGAAGAAGAGGCCAAAGTCCGGAAGCAGGAGATACAGCAGGAATCCGAGTATTA
>JAITJV010000073.1 GCA_031278755.1 Treponema sp.
TTACGGAAACTTTTCTTCACAATGAGGATACAATAGCAGGCGGGCGGAAGAAGTGTCAAGGTTCCGCAGAGCCGCCTTAAATTGCCGGGAAACGCAAGGAAAGCGCGTTCCATCCGTTGAGTGTTTTCCGGGCCTGCTTTATACTTCAGAAAACAATTCTTTCGGAGGCCCGGTATGGCGGAAAAGACAAAACTCGATGTTCTTGCGGATATTCTGAGGAAGGCGCCCGATGAAGTGTTTATACAGCCCCATAATGTGCCTGATCCTGACGCCATTGCGTCCGGCTTTGCCCTTCATTACCTCCTTGCGCAGCGGGGCGTGGAAACAAAGATTGTCTATGACCTTGAAATAGAAAAAGCCAATTCGCTTAAAATGCTTGAACTGTTTAACGTTCCCATGGTACGCGCCGCGGAAGCCTATACGCTGGGAACGGAAGACTGGGCCGTGCTTGTCGACGCGCAAAAGGGGAACTCCAATATCACCGATCTTCCCACGGACGAAGTTGCGGTCATTGATCACCATGAATACAGGGGAAATCAGGGGTACCGCTTTGAAGACATAAGGCCGGAGGCGGGAAGCTGCAGCGCAATCGTGGCGGAGTATTTCTTTGAGAACAACATAATCCCGCCGGCCGCGGTTGCCACCGCCCTCCTTTACGGGATCTTCATGGATACCGACAACCTTACCCGCGGAACAGACGCCCTTGACCTGGATATGTTTTACAGGCTTTACGGCCTTTCCGATATTTCGGCCATAGTGGATCTCCGGGGAAACGAAATATCCGCAAACGATTTAAAATTCTACGCGGAAGCGTTCAAAACCGTGGAAGTTTACGATGAACTCGGCTTTCTCCGCCTTGCGGGAGTCAACGATTCCCTTTTGGGAGCGGCCGGCGATATTGTTATCAGCGTTTCCGGCGTAAACATATCGGTCGCCTACGCGCTGCGGGAAAGCGGAGTCAAGCTTTCCGTGCGCAGCACCTGCAGGGAAGTAAAGGCAAGCGATCTGGTCTGCAGCATGGTCGAAGGGATAGGCGTAGGCGGCGGCCACAGCCACATGGCGGGGGGCTACATTCCCGCGGAAAATATTGCCAAAACGCGGATCGTAGACACATTTCTCAAACACAGGGCCATAGCGTTTTACGAATCACGGAAAAAAGCCGCGGCCGGCGTTGCGCAGCCCGTCAGTCCTTGACGGCCGTCAGCCTTTGACCGCGCCTATGGTAATTCCCTCTACAAAGAAGCGCTGGAAGCACAGGAACACAACCACGACCGGCAGGGCGACCATGGACGACGCCGCCATGAGCAGCTGGAATTCAAGGCCGTGTTCCGATCTGAAAAGCTGAAGCCCTATGGAAATGGGGTATATTTCTTCTTTATGCAGATAAATAAGGGGCATGAGAAAGTCGTTCCACGAAGCGACGGCGGTAAATATCGCAACCACCGCGATAACGGGCCGCATGATGGGCAGGATCAGCCTGACAAATATCTGAAATTCGTTTGCGCCGTCTATGATCCCCGCGTCGGAAATTTCTTTGGGAACGCCCATAAGATACTGGCGCATCATGAATATCTGCATCGCCTGGCCTACATAGTACGGAAGCGTCAGGGGAACGTAGGTGTTTATAAGCCGGAACTTTGCAAATATGTCAAAAAGGGCGATCATGGTAACGGGGAACGGAATAAACATGGTTGCAATAACCACATAAAACACCAATTCGCGCCCTTTCCACTGTATGCGGCTGAGCCCGTAGGAAACAAGCGAATTTGAAATCATCGCGCCTATGACGGCAAAGGTCGCGATGATAAGGGTGTTAAACATGTACCGGAAAAAAGGAATATATTGGGTTGCCTGATAATAATTTTCAAAATGAAATTCCCTGGGGAAAAGACTTGGCGGAACGGACAAAAGCTCGCTTGGCGCCTTTACCGCGCTTATCAGCATCCAGTAAAACGGCAGAATATACGCTATACACATCAGCGCCAGAAGCACGCGGGGGATTATCTTTTCCAGCAATACCCGCACAAGATACCGGAACGTTATGATTTTTTTGGGCGCGGCCGCGTTTATTTTCCCGTGCATGTGCTCTCCTTAATCCTATTCCGACTCATAGTGAACCCAGCTGCGTCCCCATTTGAAGACCCCAACGGCAATAAGGACGCTGACAAGAAAGAGGAAAAGCGCCATGGCCGCGGCGTAACCCATTCTGGAATACTGGAAAGCGGTTTTGTAAATGTACACAACATAAAACATCAGCGAATTCGAAGGGCCCACAAGACCGCGGGTGCCTCCTGAAGCCATCAGGTAGGCCTGGGTAAACGCCTGAAGCCCCGCGCTCAGGCCCCAGATTATATCATACAGGATGATCGGAGTAATCATGGGAAGCGTTATTGTAAAAAATTTTCTTAGTACGCCCGCGCCGTCTATTTCGGCGGATTCATACAGATCGCGCGGTATCGAACGGAGGGACGCAAGGAATATCAGCGCGGCGTTCCCCGCGCCGAACTGGGCAAGGATCACCACGGAAAGTTTTGTAAAACGCCTGTCCCCTATCCAGTCAATCTGGGGCAGATGCAGAAAAAGAAAAATTCTGTTTAAAAGGCCGTAAGCGGGATTGGTAAAAAGAATCCAGATGTACACCATGGCAAAGGCCGGCAGAATCGAAGGCAGGTACAGGATGGCCCTGTACATCGACACTTCCTTCACTTTCTGGTTCATTGCCAGTGCGAGGGAAATGGCGACGACAACGCCAACCGGGACGGCAAGCGCCGTATAGTACAGGGTGTTGTACGCCGCAAGAACCACCGTCGCATCCCTGAACAGCTCCCTGAAATTCGAAAGCCCTATGAAGATCGCTTTTCCGAAACCGCTGTAATCCGTCATGCTGAGGTAAAAGGAATAAATAATGGGATACACCTGCAGCGCCAGAAAACCAAAGAGCCAGGGAGCGCAAAAGAGGAGGCCGTTCCGTACATTCCTTCTTTCCATGCGGGTCATACTGCTTTTTCCACCTTATGAAATCAAAACATACCGCGCGGCTTTTCCACGCGGTATGTTGATTGAATTACAGGAAGGACGGCCGGCGGGCCGCCCCTCAAGACGCAGAGCGGATGCTACTGCAGGGGAAGGAACTTGTTAAGCTGGGCCTGGGTCTGCTCTTCTACGGTACGAAGGGCCTGCGCCGGGGTCTGTATGTTGTCCACCACGGCTTCCTGGGCGGCGGTAAGCTGATCCCAGTAATAGGCGCCGACCGGAAGAACCGGACGGCTGCGGGCTATAGGCAGAATGCTCCTGAAGAACTGATGCTCCGTCGTAAAGAGATCGGTTTCGTTCATGAGGGACGCATAGGTCGGAAGATGGGTAGTACCCTTGGTATAGAGTCTCTGTCCGTCGGCTCCGCAGGCCCATATCATAAAGCGCACCGCGGCTTCGGTCCTTTTGCTCCCCACGGGAACAACCAGCGACCACCCGCCGGCGAAGGAAGCAGGTTTGTCCCCCGCCTTGGGAATGGGCAGGTACGTGATGCCGTATTCCAGATTCGGGGCGTATTCGCGGAACTGGCTTATCATCCAGTCGCCGTTAACCATAATCGCAACCTGCCCGGTAATGAACGGATTGTTCTGCGGAGGATTATTGGGAGGCGTATAGGTAGATATAAACGTCTTGATCTTCTGCGGGCCCATTTCCTTCGACCAGTCATAGAAGAACTGATACGCGGCGACGACGCCCGGATCCTGGGGAGTAACCTTTCCGGCGGGAATATTGGCAAACTGGCC
>JAITJV010000115.1 GCA_031278755.1 Treponema sp.
GCTGACTTGCAAAAAATGAAATGCCCGGTACGGACTGTTCAAAAAGCCTTTCCCTCATGACCCCCGCCGAAACGGAAAAGGCCCACCGTTTTCACCAAAGTTTTCCCCGGTATGCGCAGACGCCGCTTGTGAATCTTTCGCATCTTGCCTCGTATTTTGGGATCAGGGGAATTCTTGTCAAGGATGAATCCTTCCGTTTTGAGCTTAACGCGTTCAAGGTGCTGGGAGCTTCCTACGCCATTGCGAAATACATCGCGGGGGAGCTGGGGAAGGATGTTTCTGAAATTGACTACGGCGTCCTTGTTTCCGACGAGACCAAAAAGAAGCTGGGAGACATCACCTTTTACACGGCGACGGACGGCAACCACGGAAGAGGGGTCGCCTGGGCCGCAAACAGACTCCGTCAGAAATCGGTGGTGCTTATGCCCAGGGGTTCTTCGCAGGCGCGTTTTGAAAACATAAAAAAAGAAGGGGCCGACGTAACGATTACCGATCTTAACTATGACGACGCCGTAAGGCTTGCCGGCAAAATGGCGTCCGGGGATCCCCGCGGGGTCATAGTTCAGGACACGGCCTGGGAAGGCTACGAGGAGATCCCCGGCTGGATCATGCAGGGCTACGGCTCCATGTCCTTCGAGGCGTTTCAGCAGTTAAAGGAAGCGGGCTTTGAAAGACCCACCCATATTTTTGTACAGGCCGGCGTAGGCTCCCTTGCCGGATCGGTGGCGGGGTACTTCGCCAACCTCTTTCCTGAAGATCCTCCCGTGACAACCGTGGTGGAAGCGTCCGCGGCCGACTGCCTTTTTATTTCAAATCTGGCGGGAAAACTTGTCGGGGTAAAGGGAAACCTCAGTACGATCATGGCGGGCCTTGCGTGCGGAGAAGGAAATACGATCTCGTGGGAGATCCTCAAAAACCACGCGCGTTTTTTTGTTTCTTCCCCCGACTGGGTCGCGGCGCGGGGCATGCGTGTACTGGGGGTTCCCCTCAAAGGGGACGGCAAGGTTATTTCGGGAGAATCGGGGGCGGTAACCACGGGCCTCCTCTTTACGCTGCTCCGCGATGGGGAGTACGGCGACTTCCGGAAAGCCCTCGGAATAGGCGCGGACTCGGTGGTGCTGCTTTTCAGCACGGAAGGAAACACGGATCCTGAACGATTCCGTGACGTGGTATGGGACGGAGAATTCCCCAGCGGAAATCTCTGAAAGAAACGGAACTGGAGACGCCGTTGGTTGATTTTACCGCGGTCAAAAAAGCCGCCGGGGGGTGCAGGGCGGACATGAGCAAATTCCTGCGGGATGTAGTGAAGATCCCCGGCGAAAGCTGCGGCGAAAAAGCCGTCGCGGCAAGGATCATAAAGGAAATGAAAAAGACCGGCTTTACCGAAGCGGGCGCCGACAGGATGGGGAATGTCATCGGTTATATGGGAAAAGGAAAAACCCTCATCGCCTTTGACGGCCACATCGATACGGTAGGAATAGGCAACCGTTCAAACTGGAAATTCGATCCTTACGACGGCTATGAGACCGACACGGAGATAGGCGGGCGGGGCGCAAGCGATCAACTGGGCGGACTCGTTGCCGCGGTCTATGGGGCGAAGATCATGAAAGACCTGGGCTTGCTCAACGACAAATACCGCGTCATGGTGACGGGCACCGTCCAGGAAGAAGACTGCGACGGGCTTTGCTGGGAGTACATCATCAAGGAAGAAAAAATAAGGCCCGAGTTTGTGGTTATTACCGAGCCGACCAACGGCGGCATCTACCGGGGCCAGCGGGGGCGTATGGAGATACGTGTGGAAGTACAGGGCGTTTCCTGCCACGGCTCCGCCCCCGAACGGGGAGACAACGCGATCTACAAGATGGGTGAAATCATCGCCGAAGTAAAAACACTGAACGGCAGGCTCAAAAACGATTCCTTTCTCGGCAGGGGAACGCTGGCCGTTTCCCAGATCTACTTCAGCTCTCCCTCGCGCTGCGCCGTGGCGGATATGTGCGCCATTTCCATTGACCGGCGCCTTACCTGGGGCGAAACCTACGAGACGGCCCTCAGGGAAATCCGCGCCCTTCCCGCGGTAAAGAAATACAAGGCCGAAGTGGGCATGTACAGGTACGACAGGCCCAGTTATACCGGCGTGTCCTATCCCGTCGACTGCTTCTTCCCCACATGGGTAATTCCCGAGGACGCCCCCGCGGCACAGGCGATGGTCAAGGCGTACGAAGGCATGTACGGCAAACCCAGGGTGGACAAGTGGACCTTTTCAACAAACGGCGTCGCCATCATGGGAAGAAACGGCATTCCATGCATAGGATTCGGCCCGGGCAGGGAAGAAGAAGCCCACGCCCCGAACGAAAAAACATGGAAGGAAGATCTTGTACGCTGCGCCGCGGTCTATGCCGCCCTGCCTTCAGTTTATACGGAAGGAAAATGACGCTTTTCCAAAATTTCGGTTTTGGAATAAACTCAAATAATCAGCGTTTGAGAGGTTTTTCCGCCCTAAAGCGCAAGAGGAGTTTTTATGGCCTGTATCAATCAGTATACTTCAAGGCTGGACAGCCTCAATTTCGGGGACATGTTCGGCGGCGATTTTTTTCTTACCTGGGAAAAATCCCATGATGAAATTCTTGCGACGTTTACAATAGCGGACGCCCTGCGCCGGCTGCGGGAAAACAATATTTCCCCAAGGATTTTTGAATCGGGCCTGGGGGTTTCCCTTTTTCGGGACAATTCAACGCGGACCCGTTTCAGTTTTGCTTCCGCGTGCAACCTCCTCGGGCTTGAAGTGCAGGATCTTGACGAAGGAAAATCCCAGATAGCCCATGGCGAAACGGTGCGCGAGACGGCGAACATGATCTCCTTTATGGCGGACGTCATAGGGATCAGGGACGACATGTACATAGGAAAAGGCGGCGCCTATATGCGGGAAGTGGCCAGGGCGGCGCGGGAAGGCTATAGAGACGGCAATCTGGAACAATGCCCCGCGCTGGTAAACCTTCAGTGCGACGTCGATCATCCCACCCAGACCATGGCGGACATGAACCACATCATCCATCACTTCGGCGGCATAGATAAACTCAGGGGAAAGAAGGTTGCGATGACCTGGGCCTATTCTCCGTCATACGGGAAGCCCCTTTCCGTTCCGCAGGGAGTCATAGGCCTTATGACCCGCTTCGGCATGGAGGTGCATCTGGCCCATCCCCAGGGCTACGAAGTGATGCCGGAAGTTGAAGCGGTGGCGAAAAAAAACGCGGAATCAAGCGGTGGAAAATTCACCAAATCCGCTTCCATGGAAGAAGCTTTCAGGGATGCGGACATTGTGTACCCCAAGAGCTGGGCGCCTTTCGCCGCAATGGAGAAGCGGACAGACCTTTACGGCGCGGGGGACTTTGACGGCATCAAAACGCTGGAAAAGGAACTTCTCGCCCAGAACGCCAAATTCAAAAACTGGGAATGCACCGAAAAACTGATGAGTCTCACCAAAAACGGGGCCGCAAAGGACGGCGGGGCCCTTTATCTCCACTGCCTCCCCGCGGACATTTCGGGGGTAAGCTGCGGGGAAGGCGAAGTAGAAGCGCCGGTGTTTGACCGTTACAGGATTTCCCTGTACAAACAGGCCGGCCACAAGCCGTATATTATTGCCGCGATGATATTTCTTTCAAAGATCAAATGTCCGCAGGAGACGCTGGCGAATCTTGTTTCGCGGAACATTCCCCGGTGTTTCCCCTAGCCCATGAAGCCGGGCGCGCCGGAAAGCGGAACGGAGTAAGGCATGAAACAGCGAATAGTCATCGCCCTGGGGGGCAACGCCCTTGGAGACAACCTCAGGGAACAGATGGCCGCCGCCCGGGCGACGGCCAGGGCCGTCGTCGATCTGATCGAAGCGGGCCATGAGATTGCGGTTGTCCACGGCAACGGTCCGCAGGTGGGGATGATAGAGACCGCGTTTGAAACAGCGGCAAAGGCGGACAGGCATTTCCCCGTGCTGCCCATGTCGGTATGCGTCGCGTTGAGCCAGGGCTACATATGATACGATCTTCAGAATAACATCAGGATAGAACTGGACAGCCGGAAGATCGGCAAACAGGTGGCCGCGATCATAACCCAGGTTGAAGTTGACCCCCGCGACAGGGCTTTTGAAAATCCGGCCAAGCCCATAGGAAGTTTTATGACGGAAGACGAAGCGGAGGCCCTTAAACGTAAAGGCGTCGCCGTTATGGAAGACGCGGGCAGGGGCTGGCGGCAGGTTGTCGCTTCTCCGAAACCGGTAAAAATCGTCGAGGCTGAAACGATCAGGGCCCTGCTCGCCGCAGGGCAGATTCCCATTGCGGGCGGCGGCGGGGGCATTCCTGTGGCCATGAAGGACGGCCAGTACCGGGGCATAGGCGCCGTGATAGACAAGGATTTTACCGCGGCCAAACTTGCCGAAAGCATAGACGCCGATATGCTGATCATCCTTACCGCCGTGGAAAAAGTCGCGATCAACTTCGGCAGAAGCGATCAAAAATGGCTTGACGTCCTTACCGCGGCCGAAGCTGAAAAGTACATCGCGGAAAATCAGTTTGCAAAAGGATCAATGCTTCCAAAGGTACAGGCCGCCGTTTCTTTTGTCCAGGGTCCGGCCGGCGGGGAAAAGCCCGCCGGACAGAGGTCCGCAATAATCACGCTCCTTGCCAGGGCAAAAGACGGCCTCGAAGGGAGGACGGGCACCAGAATAGTGAAAGGCTGACGTCCGGGCCGGAAACCTTTGAGGAGGAGCCATGAGTGAAATAATGCGCCCCATTTCATTTCCCCGTCTGATCGAATGGGCCAGGGGCGAATACAAAAATCACGCTTCGGTTTTCGGCGTAAGGAAAGAGAAATTTTTCAGGCCCCCCGGAAACGCGGGCATGGAGCTTTTCGGTTCACGCATAAGTTCACCCATAGGCCCCGCCGCGGGGCCCAATTCCCAGCTTGCCCAGAATATTCTTGCCTCGTATCTTGCGGGGGCGCGTTTTGTGGAACTCAAGACGGTGCAGGTTATCGACGGAGAGGAACTGCGCAAGGCGGTGGCGCGGCCCTGCATCAACGTTGAGGACGAAGGCTACAATGTTGAATGGTCAACGGAACTCACCGTAGGCGGGGCGCTTGAAGAATACATCAAGGGAGGGTTTCTCTGCCATGTCTTTGCGAAGGAATTTGATCTTGCGTCTGATTCAGGCTCCGGTTTCGCGGGCCTTGTCTTTAACATGAGCGCGGGCTACAGTCTTGAAGGAATTAAATCAGAAAAGATAGATTCGTTTATCAACGGGATGAAGGACGCCCGCACAAGCGCGGCCTGGGAAAACTGCCGCGGGCGCCTTGACGCCAACATGGGCCTTTTTGAACGCTTTACGCGGGAAGACCTTGAATCAATTTCCCCTGTTGTTTCCGCGGGAATAACCCTTTCAACCCTTCACGGCTGCCCCCGCGAGGAGATCGAAAAGATAGCGGCGTACCTTATTTCCGAAAAAGGCCTGCACACATACATTAAATGCAATCCTACTTTGCTGGGCTATGACGCCGCGCGGCGGCTTCTTGATGAAATGGGGTTTGCGTATGTTTCCTTTGATGAACATCACTTCAAAAACGATTTGCAGTTTGATGACGCGGTCGGAATGTTGGGAAGGTTAATGGCGCTGGCAAGAAAAAAAAATCTTTCCTTCGGGGTTAAACTCACAAACACCTTTCCCGTGGAAATCAAACGGAACGAACTTCCCGGCGGTGAAATGTACATGTCGGGCCGCTCCCTTTTCCCCCTTTCGATCACCGTCGCAAAAAAACTGTCCGAAGCGTTTAACGGCGAGCTTCCCGTTTCGTATTCGGGCGGCGCGGATTTTTTTAATTTACGGGAGATCCTTGAAACAGGGATCAGGCCCGTGACGGTCGCCACGGCCATCCTCAAGCCCGGCGGCTATGAGCGGCTGAAACAGCTTGCGGAACTCGCCGTTCAGACGGGCGGAATTCCTCCGCGCATCAACGTTAAAGCCCTTGGATCGCTGGTCGAAAAAATTTCATCGCGCAGGCGTTTCCGCAAGGAATACCGCGAAGGAGGCTCCAGAAAAACTTTCAGCGCGCTTCCCCTTTTTGACTGCGCAAAGGCCCCCTGCATGGACGGCGGCTGCCCCATTCATCAGCGTATTCCCGATTACCTTTCCGCGGCGGCGGAGGGCGATTATAAAAAGGCGTTCGACATTATTGCTGTTGACAATACCGCCCCGGCGATTACCGGTGTTCTCTGCGATCACCGGTGCCAGGACAAATGCACCAGGGTTGATTACGAAGACCCGCTGGAAATACGGAGGATAAAACTCATCGCGTCGGATCACGCGCAGGCCGGTTTTGTTTCTTCGCTTGAGCTTGTCCCCCCGAGGACGGAACGGCGCGCGGCGGTCATAGGGGCCGGCCCCGCGGGAATAGCCGCCGCGGTGTTCCTCCGGAGAAACGGCGTTCCCGTTACGGTGTATGAAAAGCGGTCCAAGCCATACGGCGTAGTCCGGTATGTCATTCCCGCGTTCAGAATCCCGGAGGATGTGATTATGCGGGATTTCGGCATTGCCCAAAAACTCGGCGTTGAATTTGTGTTCGGCGCCCCCGAAAACTATTCCATCGAGGAACTGAAAAAAAAGTACGCCTTTACGGTCATAGCGACGGGCGCGTGGAAGGAGGGGGTTTCTCCCGTAAAGCGGGGGAAGGAGAACGTCGTTGACGCGCTGAAATTCCTTGAAGAATCACGGCGTTCGGGCTGTACCCTTGACCTTGGCAGAAGGGTTGCCGTCATAGGCGGCGGGGACGCCGCCATGGACTGCGCCAGGGCGGCAAAGCGGAACAGGGGCGTAGAATCGGCGGTGATTGTCTACCGGCGGACCCGCGCCTTCATGCCGGCCCGGTTCGGGGAACAGGAACTGGCCCTTGAAGACGGCGTTGAAATGTTTGAGCTTCTGGCCCCCGAGTCGTATTTAAACGGCGTTCTTGTATGCGAAAAGATGCGCCTTGGCGGTTACGATGAAACGGGCAGGCGGGGCGTTGAAGGCACGGGCGAAAAAGAGGAGCTTGCCTTTGATACGGTGATAGGGGCGGTGGGCGCGCGCGTTGATACGGAGCTTTTTGTCAAAAACAACATAGCCCTTAACGCAAAAGGATTCCCCGAAGTCAACGGTTCCTGCGAAAGCTCCGTACCCGGCGTGTACATAGCGGGGGACTGCAGGGCGGGG
>JAITJV010000117.1 GCA_031278755.1 Treponema sp.
GGCGGACTTCTTCAAAAGCCGGCTTGCGGGGGCGGGCGGAACCACGGAGGAAGAAGCCGGCGCCGAACACACCGTGTTTGCGTTCAGGGCGCCGGATTCGCCGGCGGCGGCCGAGGCTGACAACGGGGACCCCGCGGGCAAGGCCGCGGCCTCCGGTGATTTTCCGGCGTCCCATCCCGCCTATATGCGGGAACACTGTGAATGTGAACTTGAAGGGATAAGGCTGCGGCTGGACACGGTTTACGGGGCGCCTGATTTTGACAGTCCGGGAGGGGAAACTACGGCGGCGATAAAACTTGCCGTTAAGCTCGGCCCCTCCGCTCTGCTCCGGGCGGGAAAAATCCTCGTGCATGAGCCGGGGCAGGGATGGTTTCCCGCATGGCTCGCCGGTTTTCTTGATCCGCCGCCCGGGGCGCTTGTCCTTTCGGGGAGAAACATACTCGCCCTTGAAGCCGCCGCGCACAATACGGGGGCCGAAACGATTCCGGCGGCGGAATTATATCCGGCGGAAACAAGCGCGGACGGGCGTACAGCCGGAAACCCGTATGGACTTATCGCCGCCTTTCCCGAATTGATCCCCGGGGCCGGCAGGCTTGACGCACTGTGGGAAGGCGTTTCTTCCGCGCTTCTTGAAAACGGCGTTTTTATCGTTTCACTTCCATCGGGGGAAGCGGAGCGCTTTGACAGAAAAAAGAAGGCGGGCTTTGTCCGGCTGGGTGATGTAAGGCGGAACGGCTTCAGGGCGCTTGCATACAGGCGCGGCGTTACATAGCGGAGACAGCTTCTCTCTGTCCGCCCGCGGCGTCAAGACGCCCGCCGGTCCGGACTATTTTTTTTTCGCGGCGGCCAGCGCCATTTCCGCGGCTTCGTTAAACTGATTCCAGGCTATGGTCGCCCCGCTTACCGCTTCAACGCTTTTAAGATCTCCGGTCTGCCTGTATTCCCCGGCGTATTTTTCCATGGCCCGTACTGCAAGCTGCGCCTTGTCGTAAAACACGCGGTTTGAAATTTCCCCGTTCACTTTTCCGTAATCCTGATCCTTGACCGAGCCGTCTTTCTGGTATGTAAGAAAAGTACAGTCCGCCACCTTTCCGTTTTCAATGACAATGCTTATTTCCCCCCACGCGCCCGTATCGTCTTCGCCGCTTTTTCCGGTATAGGTTCCGTCACGATAAACGGCCCCGCCGCATCCTGAAAAAAACACAAGACAAAAGAAAACGATCATGCAGGCGAATTTTTTTTTCATACTGCCGCTCCCTGTGCGTTATTGTCAATTATTTTTGAAATTTTTCCGTGTTCAAGCACTACGGTCCGTTCCGCGTCGCTTGCGACTTCGGGATCATGGGTTACCACGATGATAGTGCTTCCTTCGGCGTGAAGCTGCCTGAAAATGTCAATAACAATATTTTCGTTTGCCTCGTCAAGGTTCCCCGTCGGTTCGTCGGCAAGGATAAGTTTGGGATAGTTGATAAGCGCCCGCGCTATGCAGACCCGCTGCTGCTCGCCGCCTGAAAGCTGGCTGGGAAGGTGTTTGGCCCTTGCGGAAAGGCCCACGCGATCCAGGGCGGCCATGGCTTCCTTTTCGTCCGGCATGCTGTGGTAATACTGGGCCACCATGACATTCTCAAGGGCGGTAAGGTAATTCACCAGATGGAACTGTTGAAAAATAAGCCCTATCTTGTCACGCCGTATTATGGTGAGGTTCTTTGCCCCTTCCTTTGAAATATCGGCGCCGTCAAGAAACACGCCGCCCGACGAAGGCCTGTCCATGCAGCCTATGATGTTCATCATGGTGGTCTTTCCCGATCCCGACGGCCCCATGATGGCGATCCATTCGCCCTGCCTGACGGAAAGGTTTATATCCTTAAGGGCGGCGAGGCTTCCGTAATTTTTAGAAACGCCGTTCAATTCCAGCAGATCCATAGATACTCCTTATTCTCCACGAAGGACCACGGCAGGGTCAACGTCAACGGTACTGCGCACGGGCAGGGCGCATGCGGCGCAGGTAACAATAATGGACGCGGCGACAGTCAGGGGATAAAGAAGGGGCACGAACATTACATAACGGTTGAACACGTTAAGGGCGACGGCTTCCGCGAAGGCAAACCCCAGAACAGATCCCAGAACGCCGCCCGCCCCGCCGAGGAAGATCCCTTCGCCCATAAATTCATTGACAAGGCTGCTGTTGGAAGCCCCAAGGGCCTTGCGCAGCCCTATCTCCCGCCTCCGTTCGGCGATAACCGCCATCATGGTGGTCGCCACGCAGATCATGATGAGGGTAAGCACTACGATCGTTACAAGAACGATAAGCGCCTGCAGCTTGGTCAGCACCGCCCCTTCGGAATCCGTTACACGCTTCACAAGCCGCGGACTCACCCCTTCCGTTCCGGCGGCTATTTCTTCGGCAAGCTCCTCAAGGGTTTCCGACTGCGCCTGTATGCTGCATTCAACCACGTCAAATCCGCTTTCACCGGTCATGCTTTCAAAATCGTCAAGGGACATAAAGATGAAAGCTTCTTCCGTCCCCCCCGTCTGAAGAACGCCTGATGCGGTAAAATCACGGCTGAATGTTTCGCCGCCTTTTCCTGTTCCGGTAACGGTAAAAAAACTTCCCGGCGCAAGGCGCAGAAGGTTTGCCGCCTCCTGCCCCATGAGCGCTTCGCCGGAAGACTCCGGCCAGCGTCCTGTAACAAGCCAGTACGGGCTTGTTTTCCGCGCGCCGTCCATATCGGTGCCGGCCGCCATGAAGGGCTGCTCGTTGATCTTGATCATCTGATAACGGTAGGGCGCAATGCCTGAGATCAAATCCTCCGGCAGAAAGGACGCCGCCTTCTCCACCGTTTCGCCGCTCATCAGCGCCGAACCGCCCGACGGGATGATCACAAAGTTCGTTCCGTACGATCTGAATTCCCTTCCCATCTGCCGCGGAATATCGCATGAGATTGCGGTAAGCCCGGAAAGAATCGCCGCCCCTACGGCGACCGCAAGAAGCGCGGTGATCATCCGCGAACGCCTGCGGATAAGGGAACTGACCGTCATCTTTATGTAGAAACGCTGCCTGTTCATGCCTACCTGCCGTGAAGTACGTCTGCGGGTTTAAGGGAAAGAAGAAACCGTATGGAAGGAATGCTTCCCGCCATGGTCACGAAAACCACCAGCACGCCGACTATGGGCATCACCATGGGCTTGATGTCTATAGCCGAATTGAAAACCGTCCGCCCTATGATCTGGGCGAAACCAAGGCCCGCAAAATAACCGAAGATCCCTCCCGCTATTCCCGTGATGAGAATTTCCGCAAGAACGAGAACGGATACGGAAACATCGCTCGCCCCCACCGCCTTGAGGAGGCCGATTTCTCCGGCCCGCTCCATGACGCCGGCGGTTACAAGATTGGAAATGCCAAGCGCGGAACCCGCAAGGCTGAGTATGGTGATGAGGAGCATGAGGAGGCTGGTTTTTTCCAGAATGGCCCCCTCCGATTCGGCCACCTGCCGGATGGGTTTTGAAACCGCCCCCGTGATCACTTCGTCTATCTGATAGCAGATGGCGCTGACATACGCGGTGCAGTACCATGTTTCCCATTCCTTTATTGAAAGGCTGTTCGGATCCTGGGCCGCGCGGCGGGAAAGTTCGTTATCGGGAGTTGTAAGGGCGCTTACTTCAATTCTGCTGACAAGGCCCGCCTTGTCCGCCAGTTCCTGCACGGAGGAAAGGGGCACAAAGATCGTATCGTCTTCATCGCCGCCTGAACTGAAAATTCCCCCGACGGTAAAAGTCATGGTCCGCTCTCCCATGCGGGCGGTAAAGGCGTCTCCCGTTTCAAGGCCGAG
>JAITJV010000162.1 GCA_031278755.1 Treponema sp.
ATCATTTTTTCAACGGTCAGGGGAACAAGAAAAACAAGGCGGGAAAGCCCGTTTTTGCCGCCCCGCGCCCGCCAGGCAAGGTCCGCTTCTTCCCAGACGGCAAAAAAACGGGGAATAAAACCAAGCATGAGGCTTATGCCGAGGCTCAGGGCCCCTTTTCCCAGCGAAGACCGGATCTCCGCCATGGTGGTGGCCGAAAAAACAAGCGACGCGGCGGCAAAGGAAACCAGTATGCAGAGGGCCTGCCTGAAGCCGTCAAGAAAACCGGCCGTATTGAAGCCCTTAAAATCGAGGGATTTATACAACACAAGAAAAAACGCCAGCAAAAGGAGGGGCCGCGATCCCCGGAGCAGATCCCGCAGGCGCAGCCGGGCGCAGAACGACGCGGGAACAATAACAAACGCCGCCGCGGCGAGGCCCGGAATTGAGGAGAACGCGAAAACCGAAAGAACAAGGAGGGCGGCGATTTTTACCAGGGCGGGGCAGCGGTGGAGAATGGTGTTTCCTTTTCTGTAGGCAAAGGGAAGTTCCGCCGGAAGACGCCCTATTCTCCCAGCCATGAACAATCCTCCGCCTTTGCGTATGTACGCCGGGGATCACGGACTCCCCAGGACGGATCAAGCCGGTCAAGAACCGCTTCCGGTTTTCCTTCGTCCCTTATGGTTCCCCGGTGCAGAATCACCAGCCTATCGGCGAAAGCGAGGACCTTTTCAAGCTCGTGGGTGAGGATCACAAGGGTCTTTCCTTCTTTTTTCATGTCCCGTATCGCCTCAAGGAAAGAAAGCACCCCCGGATAATCAAGGTTGGCGAAAGGCTCGTCCATTATAACCGTCCCGCATCCCATGGCGAAGATCCCGGCCGCGGCAAGCCGCCTCTTTTCACCCCCCGAAAGACGGCGCGGCGGAACATCCCGCTTGTCGTCAAGCCCGAACGCCTTGAGGGCTGCGTTCGCGCGTTCTTTCGCTTCGGCCTTTGAAAACCCCGCGTTGAGGGGGCCGAAGGCGGCGTCTTCTTCGACGGTTTCTCCCACAATCTGGGAATCGGGATCCTGAAAGATGAGGCCCGCCTCGCAGTGAAGCTTTTTAACGCGGTCAAGAGGGGTTCCCCGGTAGAGGATTTCGCCGGAACTGGGAGACAGAAGCCCCGCGAGGCACCGCGTAAGGAGGGTCTTTCCCGATCCGTTGGAACCGGCAAGGAGGAGGCATTCACCCTGTTCTATATCAAGGTTGACGTCCCAAAGCGCTTTAACGCTCTTTTCCCCGTCCGAATCTCCGGGCGCGGGAAAAAGTTTTGACAGGCCCCTGATGCGGAAAAGGGGGGCCGTCATCTTTCCGCGGCGGCCCGCCTCAGCCGGGGGGCTATAAGGACCGCAATAATACCCTTGATCGCATCGCCGGGTATAAAGGGGATAAAGCCTGAAAGAAAGGCGGCCCGCCATGATCCCACGGCGTACTTGAGCCGTATAAGGCCGGGCGCGTACACAACAAGCAGGCCGGCAAAGACGGCAAGAATTATACGGAAGAGGGGAATTTTTGTTGATTTGGGGGGGCCGGCTATGATCCCCGCGGTAAGGGCTGAAAGGAAGTAGCCCGCCAAAAAGCCCCCTGTAGGCCCTATAAGGTGGACAAAGCCCCCCGAAGCTCCCGCGAAAACGGGAGCGCCCAAAGCCCCGGCAAGGAGGTACAGGCCGGCCGCCGCCGCTCCTAAAACAGGCCCGAGAACAAGCCCCGCAAGAAGGGCGAAAAGATTCTGCAAGACGATGGGAACAGGCGAGAAGGGAACGGGAATTGAAATGAAAGTTCCCGCGGCGATAAGCGCGGCAAAAAGCGCGGTAAAGGCAATCCCCGAAAGGGTCTTTCGTTTTGTGTTCTGCATACGGTGTTCCTTATTTAATAAAATATCAGCGAACCCTGGGCGGGCGAAAATCCGACGATCTCTCTTTCGGTTTCCAGCATACAGCGGCCGGAATAATCAACGCCGAGAAAGATCCCCCTTGCCAGAATATTTCCGCCGGATCTTGATTCGTTGCGAAAGGTACATGCCCCGGTAAAGATCGCCCGGCTTCCTGTTCCTTCGGCGTGGTAATTCCACAGATCCCGTATTTTTATGGGATCGGAAGCGGCGCGTTTTATTTTTCCGAATTCATCAAGGATCGCAAGCAGCACATCCCTGCGTGAAACGGCGCGCCCCAGAACGGCGGCGCATCCGGAAGCCCCGCCGGGAACAGGGTTGTTTACATTGATCCCCGCGCCTATCGCCATCCATTGTACGCTGTCCCCTTCGCCGTACAGTTCCGAAAGGAGGCCCCCCGCCTTTTTCCCGTCTATGTACACATCGTTGGGCCAGCGGAGAAAAGCTTCTTTTCCGCATATCTTCCCCAAAGCCCTGCCCGCGGCTATGTGGGCCGCCATGGAAAGAAGGGTGTAGTTGATTATGGAAAGTTTCGGCCGTTCAAGAATGGTAAAGAAAAGCCCGCCTTTCCGCGAAGTCCATTTTTTTCCGTTCCTGCCCCGGCCCGCGGTCTGCGTTCCCGCGCATATTATCGTTCCGCCCGAAACGCCGGCAAGGGCGCATTCCCTCGCCCTGTCCATGGTGCTGTCCGTCGCGGGATAATAAAGGAAGTGATCTTCCTTGTCGCCGAATTCCCAGGGGTAAAGATAATCGCTTTCCGTACTCCGCAGGCGGTAGCCCCCTTTTCCCGAAACGACGGGATACCCCGCTTCCGCAAGCGACCTGGCCGCCTTCCATACGGCGACCCTGGACACCCCGGCCCCCTTTGCAAGTTTTTCCCCCGCCGCGGGAACGCCGGGATTTTTCCTGAGCTGCGAAAGTATATAGGCCCGCGTGGAAAGGCCGGTCAGGGGCTTTTTGCCCGTTTCGTTAACCATAGCTTCAATAAGGTTAACAAGAAAGGGCGGAAAGATCAAGGGGAAAGAATGAATACAATACTGTTCCGGGCCGCCCGGCAAACGCCGCGCCCTGAAGCGCCCCCGCGGACCGGCGGGCGGGTTCCTGTTAAACCCTTCAACACGAATAAAATTTTCAGGCGGTTCGGCGGCCCGTTACTTTACTCCTTCAAACGCCTTGTTCAAAATTTCCTTCTCCGGCGGAGAAGTAAAAAGCGAAACAAGGGGAACGGTGATAAAGGGAACAACGATGGCTATCGAGGCCGCCAGGGGCGATCTGCTCTGCCCCAATACAAAGAAAAGAACGATCATGGTAACAAAGCCCGTAAGGAGTCCCGCGTAGGCGCCCGCCTTTGTGATCCGTTTTGAGTAAAGCCCGAGGATGTAGGGGGCGGCGAAAGCTCCGGAAACAACCCCCCAGGAAAGCGACATAAGGTACACGATGATGCTGATCTGGAAACGGGAAATAAAATACGACACGACTATAAAAAGCGCCGACAAGAACCGCATCATCGCTACGGACTTGTCTTTGCCTGATTTTGCCTCCGCCCGGGAAGGGTAGAGGTCTATGGCGACCGACGACGAGGATACCAGCACAAGGGAGGAAAGCGTGGACATGGAGGCCGAAAGCACAAGGAGCAGGATAAGCGCCATGAGCGTCCGGGGGAGGTGTTCGGTAAGAAGGGCGGGGACGATAAGATCGTACTGTACGGCCCCGGCCGCGTTTTTGGGAACGGAGGCGGGATCAAAAAACACATGGGAAAACGCCCCCGTCGCATAGGCGGAAAAGCCTATCATCAGGGCGAAGATCGTGGTAACGGCGGCCGCTTTGGGAATCACCTGCTCATTTTTTATGGCGTAAAATTTCTGGGTCATCTGCGGAAGCCCCCAGGTTCCGAAACTGGTCATGAACACCAGCGATACGACGGTCAGCGCCGTAGGGCGGCCCGCGGGGGGAATATGGATATTGTAGTTTTCCGCCGCCCTGGCGAACATCTCAAAAAGGCCGCTCCCCCGGCCGGAAAGGACCAGCACCATGACGGCGGCGCCGATAAACATGATGATTCCCTGTATAAAGTCGGTAACGGCTATGGCGAAGTACCCTCCCAGGATAAGGTAGACCCCGGTAAAGGCAATCATGATAAGAAGGGCTATGTCGTAGGGTATGCCGAAGACTTTTTCGAAAAGATGCCCAAGCCCCTTAAAGACAGAAGCGGAATAGGGGAGAAGAAAGAAAAAAACTATCGACGCGGCGACGGGTTTAAGGTGCCTTGCGCCGTAGCGTTCCTGCAAAAATTCAGGCATGGTCATCGTATCAAGGTTCTGCGTCATGCGCCGGGTGCGTCTTGCCAGAACCAGCCAGGCCGCCCCCGCCCCTATGATTGCGTTGCCCGCCGCTATCCAGAGGGCGTTAAGGCCG
>JAITJV010000197.1 GCA_031278755.1 Treponema sp.
CCCTTTACGACTGGTTTATTAAAGAAGCGGAAGTGTTTCCTTCGCGCCAGATCGAATTCGCAAGGCTTAACCTTACCCATACGGTGATGAGCAAACGATGGCTTCTCCGCCTTGTGGAAGAAAAACACGTCTCAGGCTGGGACGATCCGCGCATGCCTACCATCGCGGGACTCCGCCGCCGCGGCTATACCCCCGAGGCCATACGCAGCTTTGTTTCCCAGATAGGGATCGCCAAAAACGACAGCATGGTTGATATTGCCTTTCTGGAATACTGTCTCCGTGAAGATCTTAACAAGCGGAGCCTGCGGGCAATGGCGGTGCTGAAGCCGCTGAAGCTCATCATTGAAAACTGGCCCGCCGGAAAGGTTGAAGAACTTGACGCGGTCAACAATCCCGAAGACGAGTCGGCGGGAACGCGGAAGATCCCCTTCTCGGGCGAACTGTGGATAGAGCGTGATGATTTTGAGGAAATTCCCCCGCCCAAATACTTCCGCCTTTATCCGGGGAACGGCGAACGCTGCGGTAACAGCGTAAGACTCCGTTACGGCTACATCGTTACCTGCACCGGTTTTGACAAAGATTCCGCGGGAAACATAAGCGCGGTACGCTGCACGTATGATCCTGAAACCAGGGGGGGCAACGCCGGCGCCAGCAGCGCCTTTGACAAACGCAAGGTTAAGGGAACCATACACTGGGTTTCCGCGGCTCATGCCGTTCCCATTGAAGTGCGCATTTACGACTACCTTTTCAGCGCCGAGCGGCCCATGGAAACCGCCCCGCGGCCTGATGGAACGCCCGGCTCTTTTATCGACAACCTTAATCCTTTTTCTCTTGAGATCATTCCCCACGCATGGGGAGAACCGGCGCTTGCTAAAGCGGGAAGCGGCGGTCTTTTGGACCGCCGCGGTCTTTTGGACCGCTGGCAGTTTGAACGGCTCGGGTATTTTGTGCGGGACCCTGACGCCTCCGGCGGAAAGCCCGTGTTTAACAAGACCATAGGCCTCAGGGACACCTGGGCCAGGATAAAGGAAAAGTGAAAACATGGAAAAAATAAAATTATTGTTCTGTACCTTGTTGTCTTTTTCCGCGTTGCTTCCTGTTTTTGGACAGGATGCCGAAGATTTTCAATATATCGTGGAAGCGGGAAACGTAACCATTACCGCTTATAACGGCGCGGCTTCCGATGTTATAGTGCCGGATCAGATAAACGGCCTTCCGGTAACGGTTATAGGGGAGGAAGGATTTTCAAAAACCGAAATTGTTTCAATAGTCGTCCCCGAAAGTGTGAAGATCATAAGAGACGCCGCCTTTTATGACTGCAAAAAACTTGTATCGGTTAGGCTGCCCGGCGGATTAACGGATATAGGCTACCGGGTATTTGAATACTGTGTTTCCCTGTCCGCCGTCAATCTTCCCGCCGGCATAACCGGCGTTCCGGAACGGGCCTTTTACGGCTGTTCTTCCCTCAAGGCAATCGAAATACCCCAGGCGGTAACCGCCATAGGACGCTATGCGTTTGAACGCAGCGGCCTTGTTTCCGTTATAATTCCCGGCGGAGTAAAAGCCATTGAAGAAAGCGTGTTTTCAACATGCAGGGATTTAACATCGATAGAAATCCCCCAGGGCGTCACCCGTATCGGGTTCAGGGCGTTTATGGGCTGCTATGCGCTTGCGTCAATTACGATCCCCCAGGGCGTTATTACCATAGGGGCCACCGCGTTTTCAGGCTGCCGGGAACTTGCCGAAGTTGTTATACCCAACAGCGTTACCGGTATAGGCGACAGCGCGTTTCGCAACTGCGTCAAACTTACCGCAATTACTATTCCCTTTAGTGTAACAACCATGGGAAGAAGGGTCTTTGGCGGCTGCGCCAACCTGGACCCGGCGGTAAAAGAAGAAATCGAAAGCCGTTTCGGAAGCGGTGTTTTTTAAATCGAATTAAACCGGATCAGTCGTTTCCCAAATTCATCCGCAGCCCCAGAACGGCGGTGATGCCCGGCATGGGGTATTCCGCAAAAGATTCGTATTGCCGGTTCAGCGCATTGCGGAGAACGGCGAAGGCTGATAAATTTTTATTTATCTTCCTGTTAAGGGAAACATTAAGAATAAAATGGGGATCAAGCGCGCCGGTGTTTCCTGCGGCGGTATAGCCCGCGTAACGCAGGCTCTCATAGCGGCCGGAAACAAGAAGGGAGCCTTTTTCCCAGGGAATTTCAAGGGATAGCCCCGCCGTATGTACGGGCATATAGGGAATTCTGATATTGGATGAAAAACCCATACGATCGCCCGTTGTGCCCGCGAGAATATAGCTTAAAAGAAATTTATACGAAAGGGACGGGATAATTTTTTTTACCGGTCCGAAAGGGACGGGGATTTCAAAACCGATCTTCGAATCCCAGCCAAAAAACACCGCCTGCGCCGCGTTCTCCGGCCTTTTGGTGAAACTGTTCCAGTGTATGGAATTGTCCGTTTCCTGAATAAAAACAGTGCTTTCCACATTAAAATAATTTCCGAAAAGATACGCCGCGGTCAGATCCGCCCCCCAGCCGTCTTCCGGTTTAAGGTCCGGGTTTCCCCTGTATTCACCCTGGACCCAGTAGAGATCGTCAAAATCGGGGAATTTAAAACTGCGGAAATAATTGTTTTTAATGGTGAGGGAGTCGTTCGGCGTCCAGAGAAAACCCAGTTTGGGAACGGGAACCGCCTCCGCGCCGTTCAGGATCATTTTTACGGATGAAATAATCAGAAATTTTTTTACCGGCTTTACCTCCACGGTAAAGTATATTCCACCGTCGTGCCTGCCGCGCCGGCCCGCGTTGTCGGAATCAAGATAACTGTAACGGTAGTCCCCTCCCGTTCTCAGGGTAAGCCGATCCAGGGGAAACCAGCTCCAGCGGCTTACAGCCTGAAAAGCGTTCATTAAATGAAACAAATCTTCGGAAGCTTTGTAGTTCAGGGTCTGCCATGTACCGCCGATGGAAAATTCGGCGGCAAGATCGTCCCGGAATATCCGCGGCATATCAAGCATAAAATTCTGACGCAGGGAAAAATCACGCTGATTTCCGAAGATCCCCGCCACAGCGGTCAAGGGGAAATTTTTGCTGCCGTAATAGGCGCCGCCTGAAGCAATGAACTTTGCATACCCGGGCAAATCCCATATAAAAGAAGCCGACGTCCCCGAGTCCCACACTTCGTTGTGTTCCTTCCGCCGGGTTATTCCATGGAAATTATTTATAAGATAATGATTGGCGGCCCGGGTTCCGAACCATGCCGCCGACCCTGAAAATTTTTCCGTCCCGAATCCGGCCGAAAGATTAAGACGCTGGGCGTCAAGAAGATCCATCCATCGGGGGCCTTCCTTGAGGCCCGCGCCGTTGTAATATTTTCCGGGCAGGGTGGAAGTATTTGAGACGGTTCCTCCCGCGCGCCATCCTGTCTTTTGTTTTTTAATGGTAATGATGTTAACAATCCCGCCCAGGGCGCCTGAAACATTGTATTTTGTATCCGATCCTCCGTAGATCACTTCGATTTTTTCCACCGCGTCAATATTGATCATGCTGAAATCAAAGTCGCCCGACATGGGGGAATTAACGGGGACGCCGTCTATGAGTACGGCGATCCGCTCCGTATCAAACCCCCTGATGTTAATATCCGCCTGATTGCCGTAGGGGCCGTAGCGGGTTGAAGACGAATGCAGAAGCTGTTCCAGAAGGGCGGGAACATCCGGGGCATGAACCTGATCTATTTCTTCTCTGGAAATGATCCTCATGTGCTGGGTGGTTTCCGGAGTCCCCACAATGGTGATTCCTTCGTCTTCCATAAAGGGAATTTCATCATCGAATTCATACTGTGAATTTTCATCAGCGTACAGGGGAAAGAACGCGGCAAGGATCAGCAGTGTAAAAAGAAAATTCCTGTACCCGCGTAAAGAAATCAGCATAAACTTACGGCCTTTTAAGGAGATCTGGTGAAGGAATCCAAACCATAATAATAATCATCGCCGTCCCCTATGGTGAATTCCGCTTCCGCTTCTTCCTGTGTCGGTCTGCCGCTATCGCCCGGCGCTCCGTCGTTGGCTACGCACATATCCGCGGTACCTATGCCATCGCTGAAGTTCTCCCAATAAAGGACGCAGAAAGAGCCTACCGGACTACCGTAGGAAAGGGTGTTCATCGTATATTGAAACGTGATATAACCAGTGCCGCCGCCTGCGCCGTCATCGCGTACATGAACAATATTTCCTGAATATCCGGCGACTCCCCCGTAGCCGGCCGTGAATTTCGCCGCGCTTATTTCGTATTCGTCGCCCATTGGCGAAAGCCATTTTCCGGTAAGGGCGGCGGGCAGCGGGATAGTGCTGTCCTTCGTATACAACAAGAGTCCGCTGCCTGTGCTTGTATCGCAGCCGGCGGAAAAAAGAAACGCGGCGAGGCACAGCGCGCCGATAAAAAGACGGGTTTTCTTCAACATGATTTTTCCTTTCTGCGGATATCCGCCGCAGAAAGCCGGGGAAGGATATGCCTTACCGGAGAAAGAACGCCCTTATGTTATTGATGTGAAATCTTCTCAAGGCCCAGTCCCCGAAGCCTTAGAACAGGATACGAACCCAAACGGATCCGCCGTATACCAAAGTTTCCTGGCTTGGGGGTTGCGCATACACGGATACATTCGGCAAGGCGCACGTATCCATGTACGAGCGGTTTTCCGTCGGTCTTCCCAATCAAATTGATCAGTGGCCGGGAAATACCTGGCGGCATTTCCCCGCGGTTTCTGACGAAACGGCGCTTACGGAATTGGATGCCCGGTTACAGTTACGGGATAGCGGGGGAATTGCACCCCACTTCCTTTGAAATATACAGGTTCAGTATAGAAACGGTATGGAAAAAGATCAAGTATAATTCGGCCCCGCCGGGCCAATCGACACAAAAAATAAAACATGTTATTCTTGCGGTATGGTATCAGGGTATATAGGAACCTACACCGAAGGCGCAGGCGGCAAAGCAAGGGGAATTTATTCCTTTGCCATGAACGCGGCGGGCCTTATTGAAGATTTCCGTCTCGCGGCCGAATCGGTGAATCCGTCCTGGCTTGTCCTTTCGCCCGGCGGAAAATTTCTCTATGCGGCAAACGAGACCGCCTCATACGAAGGCAAAGGCGGTTCCGGCGGCGTCTCTGCTTTTGCCGTGGGCGCGGATGGCGGGCTTTCTTTTCTTAACGGCAGACGGTCCGGGGGAAAGCATCCGTGCCATCTTGCGATCAGCAGGGAAGGGAACCGTCTTATAGCCTCAAACTATACAAGCGGCGTTCTTTCGGTATTTCCCCTTGATGAAAAGGGCTTTCTCGGCGGCTGTATGCAGACGATACGCTTTACCGGCGGCGGCCCCGTCAGGGACAGGCAGGAAAAATCCCACGCCCATTCTTTCATGTTCGATAAGGATTACCGTTACGGTTTTGCCTGCGATCTTGGTTCAGACAGGATCATGGCTTACCGTTTTGACGGGAACGCAAAGCTCCCCCTTGTTCCCGCCGATCCTCCCTTTTATCCGGCAAAGCCCGGCTCGGGGCCGCGGCACGGGGCGTTCTTTCCATCCGGAACTTTTGCCTATTGTCTTAATGAACTTTCGTCAACGGTGGATGTGCTGCGCTACGATCTGGAAGGCGGTTTCAAAAAGATCCAGAGTATTTCGGCTCTTCCCCGAATAAAAAAAGCCGCGCCCAGCATCGCGGCTGCGGTGCGCATAAGCGGCGATGGTAAATTCATCTATACGTCAAACCGCGGCCGGGACACCATCAGCCTTTTCAAAATAAAGAAAAGCGGCATTCTGGAATTTGTTGAAAGCTCAGGCTGCGGCGGAAAACATCCGCGGGATTTTATCATTGATCCTGAAGGCAATTTTCTTATCGTCCTTAACAAGGATTCGGATAACCTTGTTATTTTTGGCATCAGCCGTTCGACGGGCAGGCTTAAAAAAGTGCGCGAGTATCCGGTCCTGTCGCCTGTTTCCATTGTTTTCAGGTAAGGCATGGAGTTGCAAAAGGGAGAAAACCGGGTGCTGGGGCTGGACTTCGGCACCGATTCATGCCGCGCCGTGATCCTTGACGCGGCGTCAGGCGAAGAAACCGCGTCGGCCCATGCGGAATATACCCGCTGGGCCAAAGGCCTTTACTGCAGCAAAACCGAAAGCCGCTTCCGCCAGCATCCGCTTGATTATATCGAAGCTCTTGAATCCTGCGTGCGGGAGGCGGTGAAAAAGGCGGGGGCCGCAGAGAAGATACGCGGCATAGGCATAGATGCCACCGGCTCAACCCCCTGCGCTGTTGACAGGGAAGGCGGCCCTCTTGCGCTGAAAGATGAATTTGCCGAAAACCCTTCCGCTATGTTTGTTTTATGGAAGGATCATACATCGGCTCCTGAAAGCGAAAAAATCAACCGTATCGCAAAAGAGTGGAAAGGCGTCAACTATCTTTTATACAACGGCGGCGTACATTCGCCTGAATGGTTCTGGTCCAAAGTTATGCGGGTGCTTTCCGAAGATGCGGAGGTCGAGGAAGCGGCCTTTTCTTTTCTGGAACATTGTGAATGGCTGCCGTTCCTTCTGACGGGGGGAAGGGACGCGCGCGCGGTAAAACGCTGCCGTTGCTCAATGGGGCTGCGCGCCCTCTGGCATCCCGAATTCGGCGGTTACCCTCCGGTTGAATTTTTTGAAGCAATAGATCCGCGCCTTCCGCGTATTCTTGAAACCATGGGGAACGAAACATGGCCCGCCGATACCGCGGCGGGCCTCTTGAGCGGCGAATGGGCGGAGAGACTCCGCCTTCCCGCGGGCATTCCGGTTACCGTCGGGGCCATAGACGCCCATGTCGGCGGAACAGGCGGCGGGGTCAGGCCCGGATGGATGGTCATGGTGGCGGGCACTTCAACCTGCGATCTTCTCGTTGCGCCGAAAACGGACGGGCCGCAAAAGGCAATACGGGGAATCTGCGGACAGGTTGAAGGGGCCGTCGTGCCCGGTATGACGGGTTACGAAGCAGGGCAGAGCGCGTTCGGCGACGTGTACGCATGGTTCAGGGATCTGCTCCTTTGGCCGCTTGAAGAGGCGCTTCCCCGTATATATCAGGATTTGCCGGGACTCGATCCGTCAACCGGTGAAAAGCTCAGGTCCGCGCTCCGCGGGCGCGTCATTCCCGCCCTTGAAGCGGCGGCGGAAAGAATCGATCCCGTTTCAAGCGGCATTACGGCCCTTGACTGGCTTAACGGACGGCGCACGCCCGATGCGGATCTTCTGGCAAAGGGCGCCGTCGTGGGGCTTACCCTGGGATCCGATGCCCCCCGGGTGTACCGCGCCCTGGCCGACGCGACGGCTTTCGGTCTCAGGGCCATCGTTGAACGTTTCAGGGAAGAGGGAATTCCCGTTGACGGTATTTTCGCTGTCGGCGGCGTCGCCCGCAAATCTTCGCTTGTCATGCAGATCGCCGCTGATGTGCTTGACATGCCCATTCACGTCCGTTCCGGCGACGAGTCGGTTGCGCGCGGATCGGCCATGTTCGCCGCCGTCGGAGCCGGCCTTTACCCGGATATTCCTTCAGCCCAGGAAAAGCTCTGTTCGCCTGTTGAAAAAATTTACCGGCCCCGGTCCGGAATGGTACTTGCCTATAACCGGCTTTACGGCCAATATAAAGAATTAGGAGAAAACTATGGCAGGAATTCTTGATCGTTTTAGACTGGATGGAAGGACCGCGCTCGTTACAGGCGGCGGTCAGGGAATAGGGCAGGCGTTCTGTTTTGCCCTGGGTGAAGCAGGGGCGAAGATCGCCGTTGTTGACATCAACCTTCCCGCGGCCGAGGAAACCGCCGGCCTGCTTGAGAAAAAGGGAATAAACGCCGTCGCCGTCAGGGCCGATGTTACCAACGAGGATGATGTGCAGAAAATGGTGAAGTCTGTTGTTGACAAATGGGGCTTCCTGACCATTGGCGTAAACAACGCCGGTATGGGCGTCTGGCGTTCGGCCCTTACGCAGGAATTCGGCGAATGGCGTAAAATCCTTGCCCTTAACCTTGATTCGGTTTTTCTCTGCGCGCGGCATGAGGCGCGGGTGATGGAGCAGAAAGGTTACGGCAAGATTATCAACACCGCGTCCATGTCGGCCCACATCTCCAACACGCCGCAGGATCAGTGCGCCTATAACGCTTCAAAGGCGGGCGTCCTTCATCTTACCCGCAGCCTCGCGGCGGAATGGGCCCCCGGGAATATCAGGGTGAACAGCATCAGCCCCGGCTACACCAAGACCATGCTTGTTGACAAACTTCTTGAAACCCCCGAAGGAAAAACCATGCTCCCCAAATGGCTTGCAAAAATTCCCATGGGCCGAATGGCAACCGTCGAAGATTTACAGGGCGCGGCGGTGTACCTTGCCTCGGAAGCTTCAGACTATGCGACAGGTACAGATATCATCATAGACGGCGGCTATTGCTGCTGGTAAAAAAATATCCCTATAATCGCGTGTACCGCCTTTCCAATGGGGAGGATGTTGATCCCCGTTCTGCCCTGAACGATAAGGAGGATAAAAAGGAGGGGCGTTCCTATACGCATGATCCTGTATTCGGTTTCACTCTTGAGGTTAAGGCCGGAAAAAACAATGTGGCTGCCGTCAAGGGGTGGAATGGGGATAAGGTTGAACACAAAAAGCCCAATGTTGATCGTGATGAGCGAACTTAAAAGCATCAGCGTTTGTTTGGCAATCACTCCGTTCCAGTCCGATGCTGTCTGCAGGAATATAACGGCCTTTATCAGAAGAATAAAGAGTATGCCCAGAATCAGATTGGAGAGGGGGCCGGCCGCGGCGATAATGGCCTTGTCCCGCCGGGGAGACTTAAGCCTTTCGGGATTGAACCTTACCGGCCGCGCCCAGCCGAATCCCGCGAACAGTATAAAAATAAAGCCTATTATGTCTATGTGCCTGAGCGGATTTAATGTGAGCCGTCCTTCGTCCCGCGCGGTTGTATCGCCCAGTTTGTACGCGGCAAACGCATGGCAGAATTCATGAACGGTAAATCCAATGATTATGCCGGGAATGGAAAGGACGGCGCTTTCAATATTCATTTTACTGCTTTATACCGGTGTATTTTTTAACGTACCCGCAGGGCCGGTATGTCTCCTTGGCCTGCCTGAGTCCCGGATCTCCCAGATCCTGCTCGCGGTTGATCCAGGTAAAGAAGCGGGGGAGTGAAGCGGCAAAAGCCTGATTCATATACTGATAGATTCCCTTGTATTCGTCCAGTGCCTTTTCAAAGTGGACGGCGAAGCTCCGCCCTTTGGCTATACTTTCCCCAAGGCACCAGCCGGCAGGTTTTTCATCCACATAAAAAACAGAACCTTTCAGATTAAGGATTCCGTAAAGTTCAAGGGCTTCCCGGGCGGCTGCATAATCCCCGTCTTTGCCCTTGTCCCGTTTCCATCCTTCAAGCACCGTAAATGCATCGGGAATAAGATCCCCCCTGAGCGGCCTTATCCCATGATTGGGGTATGCATTATTAAAAGCGTTTACAAGGTTTCTTTTTTTGTGGTACTTCTTCCCCTCAAGCTCCGCAAGATCGTCTCTGAGGTAGAGGTAGTCAAAGTTGTCCCTGTCTTCGCCTGTCTGTATCCCCCATCGTTCAAGGTTTTCCCGTTCCGTTTTAATCACGGATTCGGGAATATTCTTCCAGTAATCATGATCGCTGAAAAGGCTTTCAAGAATTTCCCGCCCGGGCGATGCGCAGGGAGTCATAAAAAATTTCTTTCCGTCCCGTTCACCTGAAATGATAAAACTTTCTTCCGGCCCCATGGCGACCGTATAGTGATAACGGTGGCGAAAAAGGTACAGATTGGCAAAGGTGAACTCCGAAACGCCGTCCTGGGTCAGCGAAAGATGGGGGTGCAGGTCGCCCTTTAGTTCAAGGGCGACAGGTGTAAATTCAGGATAATATGGTATAGGCATATATATATAATAAGCAATATTTCCGTGAATGTTCATCCCATAATCCTTTACTTCACGGGGAATTCAGGGCATAATAGGAGAATATGGCTTTTACGGGAAATACTGTCTTCCATATTGACGATGCGGCCCTGAGAGAACTTATTGTTCCCCGTTTTTTGCGTTATGTCGCGTACTGGACGACAAGCGATCCCCATGTCGAAGAGACTCCCTCAACGCCGGGGCAGTGGGAGCTTGCCAAAGCCCTGGCCGGTGAGCTTTCCGGCCTTGGGATCAGGAACGTGGAACTGACAAGACATTGTTATGTGATCGCCCGCCTTTCTCCGAGTCCCGGAAAAGAAGGCGCGCCCGTGATTGGGTTTCTTGCCCACATGGATACGGCGGACGATGTCAGCGGCAGGGACGTAAAAGCGCATCTGGTTGAACATTACGACGGAAAAAGGATAAGGCTTGCCGGAGGAACCGCCGGCGCGGACGGCGGCGGAGAGGATGTCCCGGCGCTTTTCCTCGATCCCGCCTCGGATCCGGATCTTGCCGCGCAAAAGGGAAAAGCGATCATCCATACGGACGGGGCCACCCTCCTCGGCGCGGATGACAAGGCGGGAATCGCCGAGATTATGGCGGCGGCCGAATACCTTGCCGCCCATCCTGAAATTCCCCACGGCCCTGTGGAGATCATCTTTTCTCCCGACGAAGAAACCGGAAAGGGGCTTCCCTGCTTCCCCCTTGAAGCGATAAAGTCAAAAGCCTGTTTCACGCTGGACGGAGGGCCGCAGGGCGAACTTGAGATTGAGTGCTTTAACGCGTGGAAAGCGGACGTGGTATTTACGGGAAAGGTGATACACCTGGGAACGGCACGGGGGATCCTTGCAAACGCAGCCCTCATGGCGGCGTGTTTCGCCTGCATGCTTCCCCGCAGCGAAAGCCCCGAAGCCTCGGACGGCTGCTACGGGTATTATTGCCCCGCTGAAATCCGGGGCAGCCTTGAGAGCGCCCGTCTCGAAGTCTTTCTCCGCGATTTTGATGAAGGCGGAATGAAGCGCCGCCTTGAGGCTCTTGAAACTTTCGCCGGGGCGGTGGAGGCGCAGTTTCCCGGAGGAAAAGCGGTTGTTAACGTAAAAAACCAGTATTGCAACATGAAGCAGGAAATAAACAAAAGGCCGGAAGTGATCGCGCTCTTGAAGCAGGCCTTTGTCAACTGCGGAATAGAATGCCGGGAGAAGCCCATACGCGGCGGGACGGACGGCTCCCGCCTTACCGAGCTTGGAATACCCACGCCGAATATTTTTACCGGGGGAAGAAATTTCCACAGCCGGCTTGAATGGGTTTCCGTTCCGGAAATGACGGCCGCCGCGAAAATCATTATAGAACTAATTCGTCTATGGGGAGAAAAATGATGGATACACTGAATTCGGCGTTCAAAGATTATATTAAGGAAGCGGTAGGCCTTGCAAATGTTTCAACCGTTGTAACCGAAAATACGGTCTACCAGGAGGCCAACACGCCTATTCTTCCTTTCCTTGATAAAATGGTTGAACAGCTCAGCCTTCCGGGTTCCCGCCTTGACGGCCTTGAACATCTGGAAGATCTGCTTGCAAAAGCCAGGGATGGATATTCGTGTCTTCTTCTTCTTGAACATTACAGCAATTTCGATCTTTCCATTTTTTCCTGGTTTGTGCGCCGGGCCGGAGGCGGAGATATACACGACGCGCTTGTCGCAATTGCGGGAATGAAGCTCACCGAAGACAGCCCCATCGTCGCAGTTTTTGCCAGCGCGTATACAAGGCTTGTGATCTACCCCAGCCGTTCACTTCAGGAACTTGATGTGGAAAAGAACAGGGCGGAGATCATCCGCAGCAACGGCATCAACCGCGCAGCCATGAAAAAACTTTCAGAAATAAAAACAAAGGGAAAGATCATCCTTATATTTCCTTCGGGGACGCGTTACCGGCCCTGGGATCCTTCAACCAAAAGGGGAGTCCGCGAAATTGATTCTTATATCCGTTCTTTCGATTATATGTGCCATGTCGCCCTGAACGGCGAAATTCTCCACGTCAGGCAGGGCGATATGATGGAAGATTCGGTATGCAAAGATCTTCTCCTTGTTACCGCCGGTCCGGTGCACCCCTGCGCCGAATTCCGCGAAAAGGCCCGCGCCGCAGCCGACGCCGCGGGCATTGAGGATAAAAAACAGGCGGTAGTTGACGCTATCATGGCCGAGCTTGAAAAGATGCACATAGCCGCCGAAGAAAAACGGCAGAAACTTTTGAAAGCGCGGTGACGGGGAAACGCCCAAAGTTCTTTGGTTCAATCCGCCGGCGGTTTACTCGTTTTAACAATCCGTTGATTCGTACTTCCCCTGAACGCAAGGGAAGGGGAATAGTTTTCTTCTTCAAAACGGCCGTCAACGACAACGTCGATATAGTCCAGACACGGCCTAAGCGAATCCTGCGCGGTCAATTCTTCGTATAAATATCCGGTATAGCACCAGATATTCATGCGGGTTGCAGCTTTAATTATTTTTAAAAGCGCCTGAAAAGAAGAAGGGTAATAAAAAGGATCGCCGCCTGAAAAGGTTATCCCGTCAAGCAGCGGATCTGAATTAATCTCTTGTATGATCCTGTCAAGGTAGTCTTCCGTCAGTAATTTTCCTGCCGACGGGTCCCAGCTTTCGGGATTATGGCACCCCTTGCAATGATGCCGGCATCCCGCCAGATAAATGGAATACCGCAGCCCTTCGCCGTCCGAAATTGTTTCACGGTATATTTTTAATATACAGACAGGATCGTCAAACATGCGTCTCTTCGGGCTGCGGACGCAGGGAAGCCGGTTGTACGGCGCCGCTTTCGGCGGCCTGCACATGCTTTACCCGATCTTTTTCCTCCGCCTGTTTGGCGGAATTCCATGTTTCAAGACTCCCGGTTAAATAGCCGGTAATACGGCGCATCCGTACAATGTTATCACTTTTGCAGATCGGGCAATTCGAATAAATTATTCCCCTATACCCGCAATGACTACAGGTATCGACAGGGTGGTTTATCGAACCATAGCCGATATTTTCCTTCCGCATTTGACGTACGATTTTTAAAATAACCGATATGTTTTTTTTCGCTTCTCCGTCAAGTTCAACATAGGTAATGTGCCCGCCTTTGGTAATCGCGTGAAAGGGAGCTTCCAGTTTTATTTTTTCGGCGGCGGTAATGTGTTCTTTTACATCAATATGAAAAGAATTTACATAATAATCCCTGTCCGTCACGCCCGGAATAATACCGTATTTCTTTTTATCCAGTTTTGTGAAACGTCCCGAAAGGCCTTCCGCGGGCGTGGCAAGAACGGAATAATTCAGGTTGTATTTTTCTTTATATTCGTCTACGACCTTATTCATTTCAAGTATGGCGTCGTAGAGCGTTTGGTAGGCGCGCTTGTTTGTTCCATGCCCTTCGCCATAGATGGCGGCCATGGCGTTGTGTCCGCCGATAAATCCGATTCCAAGAGTGCCGGAATTAATTACGTCTCCTATTCTGTCGGCCGCCCCAAGAGCGCCTCCGTCTTTCCAGATATTGTTCCCCATCATAAAGGGAAATTGTTTTGCAAGCGCCGTCCGCTGATACTGATAGCGATCGTAGAGCTGCTCGGCTATCATTTGAGTTGTTTTACGCACCGATTC
>JAITJV010000219.1 GCA_031278755.1 Treponema sp.
GTTGGCAAGGCGGACATTGAGGCCCTGCTTTCCTATCGCAAGGGAAAGCTGCGAATCGCTTACCACGGCCAGGGCCTGGTGTTTCCCTTCGTCAAGGATGATCACGTCGCGGACTTCCGCCGGCGAAAGGGCGTTTTTAATAAAACGGCGGGGATCGGGATCGTATTTAAGGATGTCGATTTTTTCCCCTTCAAGCTCCTTGATTACCGCCTGTATGCGCACGCCCTTGAGTCCGACGCAGGCGCCGACAGGGTCTACGTCTTCGCGGTTTGAATAGACGGCAAGTTTGGTCCTGTAGCCGGGCTCGCGGACTATTTTGTGTATTTCCACGGTTTTGTCGTAAACCTCGGGGACTTCAAGCTCGAAAATGGCCCTGACAAAATCGGTATGGGTGCGGGAAAGCACAACCTGAAGCCCTGCGGGCGTCTTGTTTACCTCGGTGATCAGCGCCTTGATTCTGTCGTTGACGTGGTATATTTCCCGGGGGGACTGGAATTTCTTGGGAAGTATTCCCTCCATCTTACCCAGATCAACATAGATTGTACCGTTTCGTTCCCGCTGGTAATAGCCTATGATGATTTCCCCTACCTTGTCCTTGAATTCCGAATAAAGGCTGTCTTTTTGTATTTCCCGTATCGACTGATGGGCAGTCTGCTTGGCGCTCTGAACCGCAATACGATCGAATTCCCCGGGGTCAATTTCGATAAGTATCTCATCCCCTATTTCGGCGTCGGGGTTGAGTTCCCGCGCTTCGCCAAGATCAATTTCGGAGACCGGATCGTAAACCCCGTCCACAATCTGTTTTTTTGCGTAAATTGACACTTCTTTATCGTCACTGAACCGGACTATGGCGTTATCAGAGTTTCCAAAACGGCGTTTGTAGGCCGCGAGAAGGGTGTTTTCTATGGTCCGGAAGATCAATTCCTCTGAAATGCCCCTGTCCTGGCTCAACTGGCGGATTGCCTCCGACATATCCGTTGCCACCCTCATACCTCCCATACAAATAGTTTTCCATTACGTTCATTTCACATTAACGGACGGATTCCCTCTGCGGCCTTAAAACCGCAAAATACTAAAAAAAAAGGGTCCTGCAAGCGGCCCTTTTTTGTTATGGAATTACATTATCAAGTAACTATAGCGGGAACAGAACAGAATGTCAAGGCCCCGCAACAGCAGCCGCAGGCTGATTACCGGCGTATACGATGGGGGCCGGCGCACACGAATTCCGCGGTACGCGGCAATTGCCGGCGGGCTTTAGCCCGCCGGTGCGCCGCCCCGCGGCAGCAGCCGCAGGGTGTTTCCGCATCAGGCGCCCTGATACTGGAGCCGGTAGAGCCCCGCGTAAAGGCCGTCTTTTGCGATAAGCTCCCTGTGCGTCCCCTCTTCCGCCAGACGGCCGCCCGAAAGGACAAGAATGCGGTCGGCGTTTTTTATTGTTGAAAGCCGGTGCGCAATGACGATGGAAGTCCGGCCCGCAAGGATGCGCTGCATGCCCAACTGAATGAGATGCTCGGTTTCGGTATCAACGGAGCTTGTCGCTTCGTCAAGGATCACGATGGCGGGGTTATGCGCGATGACGCGGGCAAAACTGATGAGCTGCCTTTGCCCCGACGAAATGTTCGACGCCCCTTCGGAAAGAACCGTTTTGTAACCGCCGGCAAGGCGGGAAATAAATTCATGGGCGTGCACCGCCTTTGCCGCCTCAATGATCCTGTCTTCCGTCAGATCGAGTCCAAGGCTGATATTGTCCGCCACGGCGCCTGAAAAGAGGAACACGTCCTGCAGCACGGGCAGCACGGAACGGCGCAGTTGCGGGAGAGGAATGTTCTGTATAGGCACGCCGTCGAGCCTGATGGTTCCCGAATCAGGATCCCAGAGACGCGCCAGCACATTGGTGATCGTGGTCTTCCCCGCGCCCGTGTAACCTACGATGGCGGCGGTTTCTCCGGGATTAACGGTGAAGCTTAAGCCCTTCAATATTTCTTCTCCGCTCTTGTATGAAAAACGCACGTCGTCAAATTCAATACGCCCCCCCAGCTTCGTCAAACCTGCGGTTTGGCGAAGTATTACCGTCCCTTCAATTTCATGCTTCCCCGTATCGGGAATGGTTTCTTCGGTATCAAGAAGCTTGAACACCCGTTCGCTTCCCGCCATTGCCGACTGGAGGAGCGTATATTTTTCGGCTATGTCGGTTACCGGCGCGTAAAACATCTGCACGAGGGTAATAAAGGCGATAAGCACCCCGAGGGAAAGCTCCAGGGAAAGCGCCATATTCCCCCCAACGACGATCACCGCCGCGGCGGTAAAGGTGGCGAACCATTCCACAATGGGCCTGAACGTCGCAAAGACGTACATCTCCCCGAGATTTGCGTTGAGGAGTTCACGGCTCCGCGCCTGAAATTCGCGGCTGCTTTTCTTTTCGCCAAGGAAAAGCTGGACCACCTGCACGCCCGCAAGGCGTTCCGCAAGGTATGCGTAAACGCTTGACGAAGCCCTACGCTGACGCCTGAACGCGTCCCGCGCCTTGAGGCGGCTTATCAGGGTAAGGAGAAGAACGGGCGGCAGAATAAGCACCACGGCCAAAGCCAGCTTCGGCGACAGGATAAAAAGGGCGGCAAGCACCCCGGCCATTATCGAAAGGTCCTTGAGAAAAGCGACAAGAACGGCGGTAAAGAATTCGTTTATCGTTTCAACATCGCCGGTAAGGCGGGTTACGATGCGCCCGACAGGATGGCGTGAAAGAAAGGCCGTTGACTGCGAAACGGTTTTTTTGAAGAGGGCGATGCGCAGATCTTTCATGACCTTCTGCCCCATAAGGCAGGCCGTCCATGTCTGGGAGAAGGTAAAGGCGAAAACGACGGCAAGTATTCCAAGAAAGATGAGCGCGTTTTTTTCTATCATCCGTATATCGCCCATGCGCACGGCCGCGATTTCGGGGATCGAAAGGGAACGGAGATCGCTTTTTTTGACGGCGCCGGCCCGTTCCCCCTGTATAAAAATTCCGCCGTGATTTTCCATTACCGCGCGCCCGGGAGCTTCAAGGGGAAACGCGTACCAGTCTTCGTCCCTGATTATCCCCCGCCGTACAAGTTCCTCTTCGATATTTCCCGGTATATGAATATCCCGGTTTCGCAGAATAAAAGTGAATCCGCCGGCTTCAAGACCGCCCCTGCCGAAAAGATCCTCCGCGGCGGACGCCGATCCGCCGTTTAGCCGCGTTTTTTCACGTTCATACCGTTCCCGGTCAAGACAGAAAAATTTTGCCAGCACCGCTTCGTCAATAATCCGCTGTTCAAGCACGGGGAGATAAAGCTCCCCCAGCGTCGTTATAAAAAGGGCGAAAATCGTCGCCGCCGCAAGGGCCTTGTACGGCTTAAGCCAGGAGAGGATACGCATGACAAGGCGGCCGTCGTATTCCTTTGTTACGTCTTCGCCTGAATCTGCCTCAAAATAATCAGCCACCGCGGGCCTCCAGCTGCTGCAGGGCGGCCGTACGCGCATAAAAGCCTCCCGCGGCCGCAAGCTCCGCAGGGCTTCCGGATTCGGCTATACCGCCCTTTTCCAGAACCACAACCATACCGGCGTGGCGGAGGCTTGACACCCTGTGGGAAATAATGATTGTCGTCTTTCCCGCCCGTTCTTTAAGAAGGCGGGAGAGGATGCGCTTTTCCGTATCGGCGTCAACCGCGGAAAGGGAATCGTCAAGTATGAGTATTTCCCTTTTAAGGGCGACCGCCCTTGAAAGGGCCACCCGCTGTTTCTGTCCTCCCGAAAGGGTAAGCCCCCGCTCCCCTATAGTCGTATCCCATCCGCCGCTAAAAAGTTCAAGATCGCGTTCAAGGGCGGAAATATCCGCCGCTTCTCTAAGCGCCGCTTCTCTAAGCGCCGCTTCCTCAGCCTCTTCAAGGCCGTAAGCTATATTGTTCTTTATTGAATCCGAAAAGAGGTAGCTGTCCTGCGGCGTTACGGCAAAGAGGCCGCGGAGCTGTTTCAGATCCCATTCGCGGACGTCAATACCGAAAACCCTGACCGTGCCGGCGGGAGGATCTATCATCCGCGTCATGGATTTAATCAGCGTTGATTTTCCCGAACCCGTCCTCCCCAGAACGCCCACCCATGCCCCGCGGGGAACGGAAAGGCTGATGTTTTTAAGAACTTCGCCCGGCTGGGAATATGCAAAGGAAAGATTCCGTATTTCTATGGCAGGCGCGGCGGATACAGCGGACGCGGCCGTGCCCGAAAGCCGGGCGGGGGCCGCGGCCGGAATTTCAGGAGATCGTATCGAAGGTTCCGTCCGCAGCACTTCATTTACACGATGCAGCCCCACCGCTCCCCGCTGTATCATGTTCACCATAAAACCCGCCCCCATGAGCGGCCAGATCAGCATCTGAAGGTAGCGGAACAGGGCGACAAGGCCGCCGGGAGTCATGGAGCCTTCTATGACGCGCCTTCCTCCCACGAGAAACAGTATCACCGTTATAAGCCCGGAAAGAAAACTCACAAGGGGGAAGAAAAAGCCTTCAAGTTTTGCAAGCTCCATATTGGCTTCGCGGTAGTCGTCGTTTGTATGCGCGAATTTTTTTTCAAACCACCATTCTTTTACAAATGACTTTACTACCCGTATGCCGGCGAAGGTTTCCTGCACCGTATCGCTCATGCGCGAATAGGATTCCTGGGCCCTGAGAAAGCGGCTTCCTACGGTGTTGCCGAAAAGGAGAATAAGAACCGTTATGGCGGGCAGCGGAATAACGGCAAAGAAAGCGGAGCGCGCATCCTGAATAAAAATAATGATAAGGATAGCCGACGCCATTACGGCAAAATCAACAAGGGCGACAAGGCCCATTCCTATGGACATCCTCACCGCGCCAAGATCGTGGATGGATCTGGCCATGAGATCCCCTATCTTGTTCTTCTGGTAAAAATCGTACGACAGCGTCAGGAGGTGGTCAAAAAGTTTTTCCCGCATTTCCGCCTCGATGCGCTGGGAAGATCCGTATATAAAATAACTCCAGAAAAATCTCCCCAGGGAAATTACCGCCATAACGGCGATCATCCAGAGGGCGGTAAAAACAAGGCTCCGGAGGGCGAACGACCCCTCTGTGATGATATCCACGGCGCGCCGTATAAGCTGCGGTATGATTATCTGCGCGGCGTCCACCGCGACAAGAAAGATAAGCCCGCCGAGATAACGCCAGCGGTAACGGGATAAATAGGGAAGAAGAGCTTTATACTCTCTGAGGGAATTTTCTTTTTTGGGGGTGCGGGAAGAAGGCATGTTATGCTTTTTTTGAAGACTCGTCCTGCCTTTTTTTGTCGGATTCAAGTTTTGCCGACCAGATCTCGAATTTCTTCTTTACCGTTTCGGCTTCCTCACGATTTCCCAAAACTATATGGACGCGCCGCAGCGCAAGAAGGAAGGTTATTCCCATCTTGAAGTCGTCTATACGGTTTGTCGAAAGTTCGTATTTTTCCCTGTAGCGGTCGGCCGCCTGCATGAGAAGTTTTTTCAGCATACGGAGGTGGTATACGGTGGGTTCATAATTGGGAGACCGGGGATCGGTATTGGCGACGGCGTTTCTCATGTCCATGATATTTTTTGTAATGGCGGCAAAGCGGCCCTCGAGTTCCACAAAAGACCATTTCCATTTGGTGTTGTCGCCGTAAGCGTTCTCAAGAAGATCAAGGGTCAGCCCCATTTTTCGTACAAGAAGATAGCGCCGCGCCGCATCCACCGATTCAATGGCCGCGAGTTTTTCCTCGTAATCGGAGAACGGGGCGTCTACGAGGTTGCCGACAATTTCTTCCAGATAGATAACGCTTTTGTACATGGACTTGCGGCCGTCGTTCAGGGCGTCTTCGTTTTTCACCTTGAGCACGGCCTGGGAAACCCCGGAAAGAATGATATAATTTGAAGTAAGGTTGAGCATTTCATCCACCAGCGAAAGCCGCTTGAAAGCGGCCCCGGCGGGGTCCTGCTTAATGGCGGGGATGAGGATCTGTTCGCGCTTAAGGACGGCGTCAATGGTCAATTTGTAGGTTTTTATCCTTTCAAAATACTGGTGCCGCTCCTCGTTGGAAATCTTCGCCATATATTCCTTTACAGCCGCTCTTGCGGCTTCCTTCCGTATCTTAGAATTAAATCGTCCGCATGGGCAAGAGCCGCCCTGCCCGAATCTCCGGCAAGCATACGGGCTATTTCCCTGCGTCTTTCTCCGGCGTCAAGTATGCTTACACCGGTGTATGTTCTGCCGCCTTCGGTCTTTTTTTCAACCCTGATATGATTATCCGCCCTGACGGCTATGCTTGCAAGGTGGGTAACGCAGAATATCTGCCGTGAGGCGCCTATACGCGCAAGGTATTCTCCCACTTCAAGGGCGACTTCCCCCCCTATGCCGGTATCTATCTCATCAAAAACCAGCGTCTCAGCCGAAGCGCCGCCGGCCGAATCCGCTTCGGTAAATACGGTTTTGATCGCCAGCATAACCCGGGAAAGCTCCCCCCCCGACGCTATGCGGGCAAGATCCTTGAGGGGTTCCCCGGTATTGGCGGAAATAAGAAATTCTATATCTTCCGCCCCCCAGGGGCCGCAGACAAGGCCTCCCGGCTTTTCAGGGGACGCCGCGTCAGCCGCGCCCCCGGTTTTGGCGGCGTCCCGTATTTTGGAAACCACCGCGGCTTCAAAACGGGCGCGGGGCATTCCCAGACGGGAAAGTATTTCGGTAATACGCTTCCCAAGATTCCCCGAAGCGGCCTTTCTTTTTGAAGTAAGGGCGGAAGACCTGCGGACAAGCTCCTTTTCAAGGGCGGCTATTTCCACCTTGAGTTTATTGCGGTTTTCCCCGGCGCCGGAAAGCGCTTCAATTTCGGCTTCGGCCCGGACCTTGTAGGCCAGAATCGCTTCCTCGGGGCTCCCGGCGTTCTCGTTTCCTGTTCCGTATTTCTTTTTCAGCCTGAAAAGCAGGGCAAGGCGCCCCTCTACTTCTTCAAGACGGTTGGGATCAAAACGCAGGCTGTTCCTATAGGAACGTAACTCGGCGGATATATCCTCCGCCTCATAGTACAGATCCTCGACTCGTTTCTGCAGGGCCGCAAGGTTTCCGTCTATTGCGGCGGCGTTATCAAGACCCGTTTTCGCCTTCCGGGCAAGGTTCAATACCGATGTTTCTTCGTCAAAAAGGGATGCGGCGGCGTACTGCGCCTGGGAAGCGAGCTTTTCAAAATCGGCAAGGCGGCCGGATTCCGCTTCAAGTTCGCGGCTTTCGCCCGCCCGGGGAGACGCCCCGTTTATTTCATCCACCGCGTAAGTAAGGATTTCAAGGCGGTTTTCCCTGTCCCGCTCCGAACTCAATGAGAATTCAAGGGCCTTTCTTTTATCCGCGAGTTCAAGGAACACCCTGTTGAATTCGGACGCTTCTTCGTCAAGGCCCGCAAACCGGTCAAGATAACGGCGGTGGCTTTCCCTCCTGAGCAGGGACTCATGGTTGTGCTGGCCGTGTATATCAAAAAGAAAACCCATGAATTCCTCAAGGTCGCTCCTCGTAACCGGAATATTCTGAATATAAATTGAACCTCTTCCTGAAGATTTGATGCTCCGCCTGATAACAACCGTTTCGTCCCCGGCTTCAATTTCCCTGGCGGCAAGCCAGGCAAGAGCGTCGGAAGAATTTTTTTGTATTGATATGACGGCGGAAACATTTGCTTCGTCCGCCCCCGTCCGTATCACGTCGGCGTCCGCCTTTGCCCCCAAAAGAAAACTCAACGATCCAACGATGATCGATTTTCCTGCGCCGGTTTCGCCCGAGAGTACGTTGAAACCGCCGCCGAAGGAAAGGCTTACGTTTTCAACAAGGGCGTAGTTCCGTATGTTAAGTTCTTCAAGCATGCCCGCCCTCCGTACCGGACCATGACAGCTTGTTCAGCAGCGCCCGGTAAAAAGCTTTCCGGTCCGATCCAATGAACAGGGCCTTGAACGGCGCTTTCCGCATGGATACACGGTCCCCGGGCAGAAGCTCTTCGGTTTCCTGTCCGTCGACGGTAAGGAGAACGCCGCTCCTCTGTTCCCTTTCCACTTCGATGACAACCCCTTCCCCGGGGGGGAACAGTATGGGGCGGTTTGAAAGGGTAAACGGGCAGATGGGGTTAACGATGATCCCCTCTATCTCGGGATCAAGGATGGGTCCGCCCGCGGCCATGGAATACGCCGTCGAGCCGGTGGGGGTTGCGACGATAAGGCCGTCGGAACGGTACTGCACAAGGCGGGTAAAATCGTTTGCGGAAAGCGTTTCCGACAAAAGGGTAAGGCGAATAAGGCGGGCGATGCCGGAGGCCGAAATTACCGCGTCATTGAGGCTGTAAGTCTTGAGCGCCTCCCCGCCCTGCCGTTCTACCTTTACTTCAAGCATAAGCCGGCGGGAAACGGGGGCTTCCCCCGCAATCCATTTATCCAGGGCTTCCGCCCATTCTTCGCGGCGTATATCCGCAATGAAACCCAGGGTGCCGAGATTCACCGGCATAATGGGAATACCGCGCGGAGAGGCGGCCCTGGCGGTGTACAGCACCGTACCGTCGCCCCCGAGGCTGACCGCAAGATCCCATGGGTCGTCGTCAAAAACTATCCGCAAAGGCCCTCCGTCTTTGCGGACCCCCCGTTCAAAGAACCATGACCGGGATATTATCCGCCGCCTTCCCAGTTCTTCCTCTATTTCCCCCGCAAGTTCGGAAGCTTCCGGTTTGGATTTATTGACAAACAGCAGAACCCTCAGAACCCGCGGGGATTTTTTTTCCGTCATCCGGGGCTCCTACGGAAGTGTAAGGATAAGCTTCGATACCCGTTCAACCTCCTGGGAACGAAGCCGGGGATAGAGGGGAAAAAGCACCGTCCTCAGGGAAAGGGAGCGGCTTTCAGGACAGCGTTTCGCATCAACGGCGCCTTTCCCCGCCGGCGTATTCTCAAAGGCGCTTTCGACAATAATATCCTTTTTGCGGGCATAGGCTTTTACGTCCCTGAGGCCCGTCTCCAGGATAAGGGGAAAAG
>JAITJV010000248.1 GCA_031278755.1 Treponema sp.
GGAAAAACCGGGTTTTGACCGGTTTTTCCGGAGCCTGCTTCAAAACCCGGTTTTGAAGCAGGCTCATTTTTTTCTTTTTTGGTGAAATTCCCTTGACATAAAATTTTTTTACCGGTATATTACATATTAATTTTATCGGGTTAATAATAATATTATAACCATATAAATAATATGTTATAATCCGGAATCTGGAGGAAAGCATGTCTGAGGCGCTTCTTTTAAAGGGTAAAGAGGCTGAAATCGCTTTTAACTGGCGGACTTTGATTCCCCCGGCGGCTCTGGGCGCGGATCTTGTCCTGCACCTGCTTTTGCCTGTCCATACGCTGTACCGGCCCAAGATCGTCCCCTATTTTACCTCTTTTCTTGTCATCCTCCTTGGCATTTTTTCCGTTCTGGCCGCGGCAGGCGTCTTTATTCCCCGGTACAGGAAGCGTTCCGTCTTCAAATCGTGGTTTTTGGGCGCCGGCTTCCTTCTTTTGGGCGTTTACAACCTCATAACGATCAAGTTGAACCTTATTCCCAGTCTGTATTTTCCCGCGCCGGAGCGAATCATCGGCGTTTTTATCAAGGACTGGTGGTTCATATTGAGGTGCCTTGTTTATTCCCTGCGGCTCCTTCTGGGCGGATTTTTTCTCGGGGCCTTTCTGGGAGTTGTTACCGGAACCCTCATTGGATGGAGCAAACGCTGGAATTACTGGATCATGCCCTTTATCCGCATTGTAGGCCCCATACCGTCTACTGCCTGGATTCCCGTCGCGCTGGTTATTTTTTTCAAGCCCGCCGACGCAAGCCTTTTCCTTATTGCGCTGGGGGTGTGGTTTCCCACGACGGTGCTTACAAGTTCGGGGATCATGAACGTGCAGAAAAGTTACTTTGAAGTGTCCAGCACGCTGGGCGCGGGCGCGCTGCGGAACGTTCTTTCCATCGCCCTTCCCGGCGCGGCCCCCAATGTTTTCGCGGGCCTCTTTAACGGAACATCCGCCTGTTTCCTCACCCTCATGGCCGCCGAAATGATAGGCTGTAAATTCGGCATAGGCTGGTACATCAACTGGCAGCGTGAAACGCTGGCATATCCCAATGTATACGCGGCGCTTATTGTTATTGCGCTTACTTTTTCCTTCCTTATTTCGATCCAGTTCAAAATACGGAACAGGGTCCTGAGCTGGCAGAAAGGAACGATACGATGGTAAATGCCGGAACCATAACCATACGGGATGTAAAAAAGACCTTTCAGCAGGCGGGCGGTACGGAAGTAACGGCCCTTAACAACATCAGCCTTGATTTCAAGGACGGTGAATTCGTTTCACTCATAGGTCCGTCAGGCTGCGGCAAGTCAACGCTGCTGCGGCTTATCGCGGGCCTTATCAGGCCCGACGGCGGAAATATTGAACTTGACGGCAGGGAGATAAAGGGGCCCGGTTATGAGCGGGGGCTTGTGTTTCAGGACCCGACGCTTTTTCCCTGGAAGAACGTATACGAGAATATCGCGTTCGGCCTCAGGGCGCGGAAAGTGTACAGGCGGGAGAAGGGGAGCATCCCGGAATTTATCAGGCTTGTCGGCCTTGAAGGATTTGAAAAATCCTATCCGCATCACCTTTCGGGGGGCATGGCGCAGCGGGCAAGCCTTGCGCGGGCGCTTGTCAACAATCCCAAGGTGCTGCTCCTTGATGAACCGCTGGGGGCGCTTGACGCGTTTACCCGCATGAACATGCAGGACGAGATACTCAAGATATGGGAGCGCCGCGGCATGACCACCGTCATGGTTACACACGATGTTGACGAGGCGATTTACATGGCCGCCCGCATTGTGGTGATGTCGGCGCGTCCCGCCAAAATAGAGCAGATCATCAAGGTTGAAATCGGGCGCCCCCGCGCGCGGGATGATCCTGATTTTCTTGAACTGCGGGCGCGTATTTTGAAGATCCTGCATTTCGCGGGACGGCGGGAGGATCTTCAGTATTATCTGTAATTGTATTCCGGCTGCAGGGCCGGAATAAAAAATACATTCAAAGGAGACGTGTATGAAAAAATCGCTGTTCGTTTTCATCTTTGCCTGCGCCGCGCTTGTGTGCGCCGCGGCAAGGCCGTCGCGGGATAATGTTCCCGAAGAGGATTACACCCTGGTCATTGGTTATCCGGTTGAAGGCGGGCTTTGTGAGGCGCCTTTCTATATAGCTATTGAAAGGGGCTATTTCGAAGAAGAAGGCCTCAAGTGGGAACGGTACAATATCGAACCGGGAACCGCGATGAACCTTTTGACGACGGGACAGATTGACGTAACAAACAACCTGCTTGCCACGCTTATTCAGCCCATTGCAAACGGGCTTGATATCAAGATACCGCTCGCCCTTCATACAGGATGCGTCAAGGTGCTGGTCCGCCCCGATTCGCCTATTAGAAACCCCGTCGATCTTAAGGGGAAGAAGATAGGCGTGCCGAGCCTTAACTCAAGCACCGCGGTTATTCCGTCGCGCGTTCTTGCCGCGCTGGGCCTTAAGGTAAGCGGGGAGAATCCTGATATTGAATTTGTGATCTATCCTTCCGCGGAACTTCCCCTCGCCCTTGAACGCGGCCTTGTTGACGCCATAGGTTCGGGAGATCCCGCCGCTACGATCATCGAGAACGAAGGAAAGGCGCGGGTTGTGATCAACAACGCAACGGACGAAACCCTCAAGAACGAATTCTGCTGCGTTACGCCCGTCCGTACCGAAGTCATACAGCGGCATCCCGAAACGGTTGCGAAATTCCTCAGGGCCATACAGAAGGCGTCAAAATGGGTGCAGGAAAATCCCGATGAAACCGCCCGTATCATAACGGAGAAGCGGTACATCGCGGGGGAAAGCGCGACAAACGCCCAGGTCCTTAAGACCTTCAACTACCAGGCGTCGGTAAGCCAGGCCCGGTCGGCCATAGAGCGCAACGCAAACGAGCTGCAGCGTATTGGGCTTGTCGCAAGTGATGTTGATGTAAACGCGCTGGTTCGTAACACCTTTTTCGCGGTGCCCGGCGTACCCGATTCATTGTTCTAGGAAAAAAAGGAGACGGGGGAATCACAAAAAATTCTGTCCGGGTTTTGGAATTCTCCGTATTTAAAAATGTACGTGATATGGAGCCGTCTGTTCTTCCAGGGCGGCTCCATATCTTTAACAAAATGGAGGAATGTATGGCGAAGATTGCCGGGAAACTTACGGAACTTATAGGGAATACGCCGCTTCTTGAACTTTCTGGCTACGGAAAGGATCTGGGGCTGCGGGCAAGGCTTGTTGCGAAACTTGAATACTTTAACCCTCTGGGAAGCGTCAAGGACCGCATCGCCCTTGCCATGGTGGAAGACGCCGAAAAACGGGGCCTCCTTAAAAAAAGCAGCGTGATCATTGAGCCGACAAGCGGAAACACCGGTATAGGCCTTGCCTTTGTCGCCGCGGCGAAGGGTTACAGGATCATCCTTGTCATGCCCGACACGATGAGCATAGAGAGGCGGAAACTTCTTGCCGCCCTTAACGCGGAGCTTGTCCTTACACCGGGAAAAGACGGGATGAAGGGGGCCGTCAGAAAGGCTGAAGAATTAAACGCCCAGATCCCTTCGTCGTTTATACCGCAGCAGTTTAACAATCCCGCCAATCCTGAAGCGCACAGGCGCACAACCGCGGAAGAGATATGGCGCGATACGGACGGAGAGGCCGCCGCCTTTGTAAGCGGGGTGGGGACGGGGGGGACCATTACCGGAGTGGGAAGCTTCCTCAGGGAAAAAAATCCCGCCGTTAAGATCATAGCCGTGGAACCTTTTGATTCCGCAGTCCTTTCAGGTTCCGCGCCGGGGCCGCACAAGATCCAGGGCATAGGGGCGGGTTTTGTTCCGAATGTGCTTG
>JAITJV010000098.1 GCA_031278755.1 Treponema sp.
GATGTGTTTCAGGGACTCGGCCGGCCCCCCTATGTGCATGCCCTTATGGGAACCGCCTTTATGCTCTATATGCAAAAGACCGTCCCGGCCCCGGTATAAGGAATTTTTCCGGGGCCGGGACGCGGAATTTAATGCAGCGGCGTATAATCCCGGCCCGCGTCCCACATGCCCTGCCGGGTTTCGCCCTGAAGGGCGGGAATGTCCAGGATCATGTCGGGATGAATCAGATCCGGGTTATCCGGCTGGGGCATTTTTGATTTATTGGCCTCATAGAGAAGCCGCCATTTGTTTGGATCCCCGTAGGCCCAGGGTCTGCCGGCGATGTTCCACAGGCAATCCCTGGCGACAGCCCAGGGCCATACCGTATATTGAGCGGGAAGGGCGGCGGTTCTTTCCAGAGCCTCCACAAAGGCCAGGGTATAAAGCACATTACTGGCCGCGGTAATTGCCGTGTCCCAATCCTGGGCCGAACGGGCCGAAAGGCTGGTATCGTAGTAGTTCCGCGCCTCCCCATACTCTTTTGGATACCTGGCAGAAACATCGTTGGCGGCGGCCCAGTCAAGACGGGCTTTTGCGGCGGCAATCGCATCATTCGCCACGTTAATCTTTAGCTGAAGCGCCACATATTCATCGGAAAGCTGGGCGTATCTGAGGGCCTCGGCGGCATAATTGGTGGAAGCGTCATAATCGCCGTATTCATAGGACTCCTGGGCCAGGTTGGTCAGCCTGACACTTTCAACAAAATACCGGTTATTGCGAATACTCTGGGGAATGGCGGGCTCCGCGTCGGAGGAACCCGCGGCGGCAAGGACGGCAACAGGCAGAAGCACAAGAGGTTCAGGCAAATTCCCCGCCGGATTCCAAAAATAAGCCGCCGGGATTGATTCCGCCGTTTCAACAGCCTCCGGTTCAGCGAAATTTCCCATAACAAGAACCGGCTCCGGCGATTCCGGCTGGGCGGATATAAAAGACGCCCCAAAAATCATCAGTAATACCAAAAAAAGCCCCATACCGCGGCTCATTGCGCACCTCCTTCCAGTATTAATTCGGCGTTTCTCGCGTTTTCCTCACTCTCGATCATCTTTTCCTCGGCAAGCCGGATGGCTTCTTCGGCTATCCGGCGTTTTTCCACGGCCATTCGGCCCGCCGCGGCAAACTCCGATTCGGACTGGATGTACAAAGCGGCGGCCTGCTCATGGTTTTTGGCCCTCAAGGCGGTTTCAGCCTGGTTGTATATTTTGAGGGCATTGTTAAAATCTTCTTTTACGGCGACATTTGCCTTGAGATCGAGGGCTTTCTGCCGTTCCGCGCCGGCTATGGCGCCCCGGTCTGCCGCGTAAGAGGCCCATCCGGCGTCCAGCGCCAGCTTGTAGCGCAAAGCCGCTTCTTCCGCCTCGCTTATGGCCCGCTCATTTTCCCCGGTGTCGTAACTGTTTACGGCGGCAAGACCGGCCTGATCCGCCCTGCTGAAATTTTCAGAATCGTAGTGGACAAAATTCCGGTTCACGATTTCCTGCCGGGTAAGATACGCGCCGGCCCCTGTTTTCAGGGCCGTATACATGGAGAGAGCCGACGCCGCGGAATCTTTGGCGGCATAATAATCTTCCGCCTTATATTGGGCGAGCGCGGCGGTGCTTACCATATCGGCTTTATACAGGTATTCGGGGAATTGGCCGGTAAGTCCCGTGGCGATCACCTCGTTCCGGGTACTGAGGATCTCATTCTCCCGATCCTGGGCATAAAGGGGGACGCTTTCCCGGAAAATACCCTCATAGGCATCGGCGGCCGAATTGTACAGGACCAGGGCCTGCTGAACATCCGCCTTGTTTGTCCGGGACAAGGCTCCGGCGCCGGAATATTGGGTCTCCGCCGCCTCCCATTCACCGGAAAAATACGCCGGGCCGTCGAAATCCTGAGCTTTTTTCCGGGCTTCCTCAGCCCGGGCAAGGGCGCGGTTCAACGGACCCAGATCCGGGGTTTCCGGCTCTGCCGCCGGTGTTGAATCCGGCACCGTTGAGCGAGAGGGTTCTTCCGTTGTCGTGGGGGTACTTTTACAAGATACCATTCCGAAAAGGACTAGCGCTAAAAAAAGAATCACATATTTTTTCATTGGCCTGCTCCTATAATTCGAAAGTGCTTCTTCTTACAATAGAATATACTATATAATAATTTCGCATACAAGGGAGCCTGTTTCAAAACCCCGGTTTTGAAACAGGCCGGGGGAAGCTCTGAAAGCCGGTTTTTTCAGAGCTTCCCCTGTGCGTGAAGGAGTTTAAGCGGCATGCAGGATTTTGATTTCAATGTAGAAAAACACTATGGCGTCCTTTCGGCGGAGAAGGGAGGCTGGAAAAAAGAGCTGAACCTGGTTTCCTGGAACGGACGTACCCCGAAACTGGACATCCGCGATTGGGCGCCGGGGCATGAAAAAATGGGAAAAGGCCTTACCCTGAGCCGGGAAGAGGCGGTAAAATTGATGGAACTGCTGTCCGTGGCGCTGGGGAAAGAAGAGCCCTAGCGCCCCGGCCCCAGGGAAGCAATGGCCTTTTGGGTCATCCGGTCACAGCGTTCGTTCAGGAGATCCCCCGCGTGTCCTTTGATCCACACCCAGTTAATCAAAAAAAGGCCGGAAAGTTCATCCAAACGCCGCCACAGATCCTGGTTTTTCACCGGTTTTTTTTCGTTGGTCTGCCAGTTGTTCAGCTTCCACCGGTGGATCCATTGGCTAATGCCCTTTTGCACATACTGGGAATCCGTATAGACCCGTATTGCCTCCGGGGCCGGGGATAAACGGGACAGGGTTTCCAGGGCGGCAATAACCGCCCCCAGTTCCATCCGGTTATTGGTGGTATTCTGCTCGGCGCCCCAGTTTTCCTCGACAATCGCCGGCCCGGCGCCGGCATCATCTTCAACAATTACATAGGCCCAGCCGCCGGGTCCCGGATTCCCGGAGCAGCCTCCATCGGTATAAATCGTGAATTTCATGTTTTCCGCTCAAGAATAGCTGTTTTTCCCCGGTATGATAAGCCCGTACTGTTGACAGTCACGAACCGGGGTCTTTCCATAGGGCAGGCGGCTTTATGGACAGGGCGAATTCGCTTGAAAACTGAAGTTTCTGAACAACTCTGCTGCATTTTTCTATTGCCCTAAGTGCCGCAATTTAGTATCTTAGTTATGAGCCCTTCAAAGGGGGCGTAATCCATTTCATATCATACCGGACATCCAATGACAAAAGGCGGTTCTCCCTATGTCTGGAACCGGGTAAAAGAGGAGAAAAAGAACTATGGCAAAACAGTTGTTGTTCAACGAAGAAGCCCGCCGCAAGCTGCTCGCAGGGGTTGAGCAAATTTCCAAGGCTGTTAAGGTTACCCTTGGCCCCAAAGGGCGGAATGTCCTTTTGGACAAAAAATTCGGCGCCCCAACCGTGACAAAAGACGGCGTTTCTGTGGCAAAAGAAGTGGAGCTTGCCGACCCCTATGAAAATATGGGCGCGCAGCTCCTGAAAGAGGTTGCTACAAAAACCAATGACGTAGCCGGTGACGGCACGACCACCGCTACCGTACTGGCCTATTCGCTCGTTAAAGAAGGGCTCAAATCCGTAGCCGCCGGCATGACCCCGATAGAATTGAAGCGCGGCATTGATAAAGCGGTGGAAATTGCCGTTGAGGAAATCAAAAAAAACGCCAAGGAAATCAAGGACAAGGAAGAAATTTCGCATGTGGCCTCGGTTTCCGCCAATAATGACAGCGAAATCG
>JAITJV010000040.1 GCA_031278755.1 Treponema sp.
GCGGTAATCATGGGCGTTCCAGCCGTGGAGGCCGGCAATCTCGCTGTCCGGAGCAAGCCTCCCCCGGAAGCCCGCCTTCTCCACAAAAAAAGCAAGCCGCTTTAAAAGCCTGTCCTGTACGCCGTAATCCGCGGTGTCAAAAACAAGGATCGAAGGGAACGCCTCCCACCGGAAAATTTCATAGCGGGCGTCGCGCCACGCTTCCTGTGGATACGCAAGGATGACCGCCGGATCGGCGGATACCGGGCCGGGAAAAGGCGGAAGCGGATTGGCGGAAAAAACGAAGCGGCGCACCGTTCCTTCCGCCGAAACGGGAAAAGGATCGTGAAGCACGGCGCCGGGAATACATAACGCGCCGGCGGCGTTAAACCGGAAATACCCTGTATCAAGGCTGAAGTCTTCCCCGGCCAGAGACAAATCCCCTTCCGTGCGGTATTGAGGCGGCGGATCAATTAAAAAAACGCCGGACGCTGTTTTCGCGGTAAAAGGCGTCAGGGAAATTTCCCCGCCTTCACTTTCAAAACCGAAACGGCGGGGTACAAGTTTCACGGCTTCAAGCTGAAGGCCCGGGCCTTTTGCGCCGCCTGCGCCTTTCGCCGTCCCGCCGGCGGAAAACGATATGCTGAAACCGTCCAGGGGGCCTTCTTCAAGGGGAACCGCATAACGGATGAGGCCGAAATCTTCTTCAAACCCGAGGAATGAAGCGTCCCGGGGCAGCTCCCATGAAACGGCGGGATCCAGTTCCAGAACCGCCGCGCCTGAATTTTTTAACGCGCCGCCCGTATCGCCCCTGAAAGAATAACTTATTTCAAGCGATGATGAAGATGGAACGGCAAGGGCGCGCCGGTTTCCGCCGGATGGGTCCGCGCCGTCTGAACCGCCGCGGTCCGAAACCGGGCCGAAAACATAGCTGAGTTTTCCCGGTTTTGAAAGATCGAGAGTTCCCGCCGCGGCTTCACGGGACAGTCCGTAGAGCCTGACGCCGGGCAGCGCGGAATGAAAAGCGGGCGCTTCACGGAAATTTCCCGTCCCGCGGAAAGCGCCGCATGAAACAAGCAGCGCCGCAAAAAAAACCGGAAAATATTTTTTCAATCCGAAAACCTAAAGGGCCACTATGCCGCGGGCGATAAGCTGGGCCACCGAATAACGCCTTTCCATGGTTGTCTCCGAATCATCCCGCACAAACGTTTCAAATTCCGCTCTGAACGATTCGGGCAGCACGGGCAGTTCCAGGGTCTGATTGAAATACGCCCGGTGCGACGGCTCAAAGCGGCGGTTTATACAGAACAGGGTGAGGCACGCGTGCTTAATAAAACCGGCCGACGAGATAAGACTGTTAAAACCGTCGCCCTGAAACACAGCCGCCCCAAGATCAGAAAGATAGTGCTCCATCTTTGACTGGGTTGCATAACGCATTTCCCGCCAAAATACATCGCCGAGATTTTCAAGTTTCTTTCGTATTTGATCGATCCAGGAATTCCGTGAAAAAAGAACCTTCCCGCCGGCAAGACGGTAAAAACCGTAAGTACCCGCATCCTTGATAAGCCAGATGTGTTCACACTTTGTTTCCGCAATCGAAAGCAGCCCTTCAATTTTTTCCAGGGGTTTGTACTCAAGCCGCACGGGAATATCGCCTATGAGAAACCTGTCCTTGGAACCGGAATTCTCAAAGGCGGCCACATCGGAACCGTAAAGCCGGAACCGTTCCGCGGCGTCCGGAATAAAACCCGAATAAAACACGTCAAGAATGAGGGCAAAATAAGGATCAAGGGTATCGGGAAAAGCGGCCTCGTTGAGGGAGACGCATTCCACGGCCGTCCATTGCGAAAGCGTCCCCGCAAACCTGTCCGCAAGCAGTTTCGTCTTATATTTCATCCTGCTTCCTTTATATAATATATTTGAACTTGTTTCAAATATGAATAATACCATAGGAAGCGGCTGTGAAAAAAGATAGGTCAGGCGGACTTATACTGGCGGTTCTCGCGCCTCACCGGGAAAGCCGTGCGGCGGCCCGCGCGCTAAGCGCGGAACTTTTCGCGGGGGGAATACCGGGCGCATGGGCGTTTCCCTGGGTGATTCCCCTTGCCGTCCTCCGCCGCCCCCTGTTCCGCGAAGAATTGCGGACGCTGGCCGGGCGGCTGCGGGAAAAGACCGGCGCGGACGGAAAGATACGATCCGGCGAAGCGGCGGTTCTCCCCTTCCCTGAGGAAAGCCCTTCCTTTCTCCGCGGGCTTTCGGTGTACGGCCCGGTAATGGATCTTCCCCTTTCAAAATTCCTGTTTGAACATACGGAGGCGGAACCTGTGATCCATATTTTCCCGCGGGCGGTCCTCGGCTGCGCCCTTATACGGACAGGCGGAACTCCGGACGGCGCGCCGCTCGGCATACGCGCCCGGAAGGCGTTTCAGCCAAACACGGGCGGCATTTCGTTCAGGGCCGCCTTCGCCGCAAACATGAGCTACAGCCCCCTTCCGGGGGATCTTTCCTTTGAGTGGAAAACAGGGAAACCCGCGTGGCTTCCCGCCGCGGGAAAGACGGGCCCCCGCGCGAAGCCGTCATGAAATACTGCACGATACGCGGCGGCAGGGCCGAGGTTGAAATCAGGGCGGCGCCGGGAGCTTCCAAAACGGAATTCGCGGGCGTAAAAGAAGGAAGACTCCGCCTCCGCATAGCTGCCGCCCCCGAGGACGGAAAAGCAAATGAAGAACTCCGCCGTTTTCTCGCAAAAGCCCTGGGCTGCCCCCGGAGCGAAGTCGTCCTTTTACGGGGAGAAAAATCCCGCCAAAAAACCGTCTCCTTTCCCGCGGCATACATGGGCCGCTTTGAAGAACTTGCAGGCGGCCCTTAGACCGCCGCCAAAAGTTTCCGGTAGATGGACAGGTTTTCTTCGTCAAAACATACAAAGATCACCCGCGTAATGCCCGGCGTTTCCGCAAGCGTTTTCATGACCGACAAGACGGCTGTTTCGGCGGCTTTGTTTTTCGGATAACCGTAAACGCCGGTGCTGATATTGGGAAAGGCTATGCTTGCCAGCCCTTCCCTTTGGGCAAGGAGAAGGCTCTTCCTGTAGCAGGACGCAAGGAGTCCCGCCTCACCGTACGCGCCGCCGCGCCATACCGGCCCCACGGTGTGTATCACTTTTTTACAGGGAAGATTTCCCGCTCCCGTAACCACCGCCTCCCCCGCGGGGCATGCTTCCGCACGGTTCCCCGCGGCCCGGGCTATCTCCATACATTCGGCAAGCAGGGCGGGTCCCGCGGCGCGGTGAATGGCGCCGTCTACGCCGCCGCCGCCCATCAAACCTGAATTGGCCGCATTGACAACCGCGTCTACATCAAGCTTTGTAATGTCGCCCCGCAAAAGTTCGGGTTTAATTTCGGGCATGACAAACCTCCCCGTAATTCAGTATACTATAATAGAGTTGTTCAGAATCAGTTTCTGAACAACGTCCGCTAAAAAACGGCAAAATCGTGGATTTCGGTGAGAAATCCGCGTTTTTTGGGAGACTTGGCAGTTAAAGTCCAATGGACGTTAACCTGCAATAACCAACCGGGTTATTGAA
>JAITJV010000050.1 GCA_031278755.1 Treponema sp.
CAGGAATGCATACGCCAACTGGATGAAGACAGGATCAATACGCTGAGGTCTTTTGCCCAGTAAAGGTACAACGGATCTATGGACAGGAGGAAGATCTATCCCCTCTATATGGTGATAGCGCCGGCGCTGGTTTTTATTGTCCTCTTCGTCATTCCTTCTACCATAGGCTATGTATATGCGTTTACAAACTGGAGCGCGGCGAGGTCTTCGAATCTGCGTTTCGTCGGCCTTGAGAATATTATTTCGGTCATTCAGAACCGCAAACTTCCCGTTGCTCTGGTAAACACCCTGATCTACGCCGCGGTAAAAACCGTAACGGTAACTGTTTTGGGCTTGTTCTTTGCGTATCTCCTTAACCGCGAGATACGGACCAGGATGATCCTCAGAACCGTTTACTATATACCGGTCATCCTTTCCGCCCTGGTGGTCGGGCTGACTTTTTCGGCGGTTTTTGAAACGCGTCACGGCGTCATCAATGAAATCATCAGGTTTTTTGGCGGCGAAGCGGTCCAATGGTTTGGCGGCCGCTTTACCGCCGTTATTGCCATCTGCGCCGCCGAGGTTTGGCGCAATACGGGATACGCTATTGTTATTTCGCTTACGGGAATGCAGTCGGTGTCTCCCGAATACCTTGAGGCGGCCAGAATCGACGGCGCTTCGGAATGGCAGTCTTACAGGATCGTAACGCTTCCCCTTATAATGAGCATCGTCAATGTCAATATTCTTTTCAGCCTGATCTACGGGTTAAAAATGTTCGATTTGATTTATATCATGACTTCAGGCGGTCCGGGGAATTCCACCGAAAGTTTCGGTACGCTCATGATGAACGAGATGGCCGCCGGCCGTTACGCCCAGTCCGTATCGGTCAATCTGGTGTTTACCCTGGTGCTTGTCGCCGTTTCAGTCTGCTGGCAGAAGATCAGCGAAATGTGGGAATATACCGAATGAAAAAAAACAAATCGGCAAATCTCCTTGTGGAGATTTTTCTCTGGGTTTGCAGCATCGTTACAATATACCCTCTTCTCATGGTAGTGCTGACGGCGTTTAAAACCAGGGGGGAGGCAAGCTACCTTAATATAAAATTTCCGAAAGTCTGGCAGTTTTCAAATTTTGCCGAAGTGTGGAAATACAATTTTCTTCGCTTTCTGGGGAACAGCGTTTTTACCACCTTCGTCGCGGTATTGCTGACGCTGGTCCTTTCCGCGGTGATGAGTTTTGTTTTGACGCGGAGGAATACCAGGGGCTGCAGAACAGCGTACCGTCTTATGACGTTCGGAATCATCGCGCCTTTCGCCGCCATGCCGACCATAAAGCTCTTGCGCGGTCTTGGGCTTTACGGTTCTCATATAGGGCTTTCATTATGTTACGCGGCGCTTTTTATGCCTTTTACCACGATGATATTTACGGGCTTCATCAAGGGTATACCCCGCGAACTGGATGAGGCGGCGGTGATAGACGGCGTGCGGGGATTCTCGCTTTTTGGTCTGATAATATCTCCGCTGCTTAAACCGGTAATCGCGACTGCGGGAGTCCTTAATTTCATGTGGGTCTGGAACGAACTGCAAATACCCATATACCTTCTCAATTCATCGTCAAAATGGACGCTTCCCCTTTCGGTCTATAACTTCTACGGACAGTACTCGCGGAGCTGGAACCTGGTATGCGCCGATATGGTGATGGTATCTGTCCCGGTAGTGCTGGTATATATTTTCGCGCAAAGATATATAATTAACGGAATGATCTCGGGCGCCGTAAAGGGCTGACGTTCCCGTCATTGACGGTATATAATATTGTTGTATGCTTCATATACGCGCGTATTATTTCCGGGCGTTCCGCGGATGTCCTGAAATACCGATTGTCGGTTGTAATTGTTTGGCAGGCGGGGAATTTAATTCCTTGCCCGCTGAATTCAAATCTATGGTGCATAACCAAGGAGCGGGAAAATGATAGATCTGTCCGTCAACAAGGCGGTGCTGGAGAAAAATGCGGGAAAGGCGCGGGAACGGGGCATTGTTGTTCCGTCTTTTGCCTGGATGAAAGATCCCCGGAAGATACCGGATTTCATAAAGGAGAAGCTGGGGAAGACCGGCCTCTGGGATGTAGATCCGGCGAATCTTTGCCGTGTTACCTGGAAAAACGAACCAAAAGAATCGGGCGGGCTTTTCGGCGGCCCCAATTTTATAGAGCTGCCGCCCAAACTTACCGGCGTGCCGGCGCGGATCATCTGCCTTGTCGGAAAATTTTTCCCCACAGGGTGCCACAAGGTCGGCGCTTCATTCGGCTGCCTTGTTCCCAGGCTTGTAACCGGGCAGTTTAATGCGGAGTCGGAAAAGGCCGTCTGGCCTTCAACGGGAAATTTCTGCCGCGGCGGAGCGTTTAATTCGCGGCTTCTGGCGGTTAATTCGGTCGCCATCCTCCCAAAGGGAATGAGCCGCGAACGCTTTGACTGGCTTAAAACCGTCGCGTCGGAGATCATTGCGACGCCGGGCACGGAATCAAACGTAAAGGAAATCTTCGACAAGGTTCACGAACTCAGGGCGGAGCGCGGCGATGTGATGATCTTCAACCAGTTTGAAGAAATGGGGAATTACCTCTGGCATTATGCCGTTACAGGGAACGCCATTGCAGAAGCGTTTGAAAGCATACGGGGAAAAAACGGCAGTTTCAGCGGCGTGTGCTTTACGTCCGGTTCTGCGGGGACCCTGGCCTCGGGCGATTTTCTCAAGCAGCAGTATCCGCAGAGCAGAATAGCCGTAGGGGAGGCCCTGCAGTGCCCCACGATTCTTAACAACGGTTTTGGCGCCCACCGCATCGAAGGTATTGGGGACAAGCATATTCCCTGGGTGCATAATGTAAGGAACACCGATATGGCGATTGCCATTGATGATAATGACTGCATGGACCTGCTCAGGCTTTTCAACGAGGATGCGGGGAAGGAATACCTGGTAAAAGAGGCGGGCCTTGCCCGCGAGCAGGTTGAATCGCTTTCACTCATGGGAATATCGGGGATTGCCAACATGCTCTGCTGCATCAAGTATGCCAAATACTACGAGCTTTCGGAAAACGACGTGGTCGCTACGGTGCTTACCGATTCAGTTGAGATGTACCGTTCCCGCCTTGCTGAACTTAAGGAAGAACAGGGTGAATACCGCGTTGTCAACGCGGCGGCGGATTTTGCGCGGAGCCTTGCGGGCGAGAGTACGGATAACATGCTGGAACTTACCCTGCGCGAGCGCAGGCGCGTTCACAACCTCAAGTATTACACCTGGGTTGAACAGCAGGGGAAAAGTTCCGAAGAACTTGACGATCAGTGGTATCATCCCGAAAAGACTTTTGAAGGGGTGCAGAAACAGGTGGAGGAAATCGACGCCCTTATAGGCGGTTTTAACGACATGGCCGGCCTTAAAGGGTAAACAGAGAAGGTTTTATGAAAAACGTAAAAGCCGCGGTCTGCATCAAGTGCGGCGCGGAACACGAGGCGAAAGGCGATACCTATACCTGCGTAAAGTGCGGAGGAATTCTTGAGATAAGGTACGATTACGAATATATCAGATCGCGGGTAACGAGGGAAAAAATCTCTTCACGGAAAGATTTTTCCATGTGGCGCTATTGGGAATTTCTTCCTGTTGAAGAAGGCTCAAAGCCCGGCCCTCTCCGCGCCGGATGGTCGCCGCTTTACAGGGCGCCGGGACTGGGGAAGGCGCTGGGCCTTGAAAGGCTTTACATCAAGGACGACGGCATA
>JAITJV010000106.1 GCA_031278755.1 Treponema sp.
TCAGGGAATTTCACCGGAGCCGTTATTCACCCGCCAACTGCCGTATTTTTCTTGCGGGAAACATCCCCGTCGAAAAACAGCTCGCGTTTCTTGACGAACATTTTTTTTCATCAATGGAAGGGGGAAGGGCCGCGCCGCCCGTCGCAAAAACGGAAAGGTGGAAGGCCCCCCGGAATTTCAGCGTTCCCTGTCCCGCCGGCGCGGACGAAAAGCCCGCGGTTTTTCTTTCATGGCTCTGCGGCGATGCGACGGACCCCATGGAAACCCTCGCCCTGGGAACGCTTGCCGAAATACTCCTGGGCCACGACGGTTCTCCCCTTGTCCGCGCGCTCATCGAGTCGGGGCTTGGGGAAGATCTGGCCCCCGTTTCAGGCTTTGAAAGCGAACTGCGGGAAACGCTCTTTGTAGCGGGCCTCCGGGGCTGCGCTGAAAAGGAAGGCATACAGGGGGAAATAGAGTCGCTTATTCTGGGCGAACTTGAACGGCTTTACCGTGACGGCGTTCCCCCTCCGGAAATAGAGGCGGCCCTTCTTTCAATGGAATTTTCCCACAGGGAAATAAAGCGTTCAGGCGGGCCGTATTCGCTGGTCTGGATGCGCCGATCCCTGCGGGGCTGGATTCACGGCTGCAAGCCGTGGGAAAGCCTTCTCTTTGTTCCGGTGTTTGATGAAATGAAACGACGCATTGCCGCGGACGGACGGTACTTTGAATCGCTCATAAAAAAATACCTTATCGACAATCCCCACCGCGCGCGCCTTTCAATAGAGCCTGAAACAGGTTTTCTTGAAAAAGAAGAAGCGAAACTTGCCGCCTTTCTTGCGGAAAAAGAAAAATCACTTGATGAGGAAGAAAGGCGCGGCATACAGGAAAAGGCGGCGGCGCTGGAAAAGGCCCAGACGGAAGGGGACAGTCCCGAAGCGTTGGCGTCCATACCGCATCTTTCACGGAACGATCTTTCCCCCGAAATCGATTCCCCGCCCCGCGCGTTCCGCGAAGCGGGCGGCGTCCCTTTTGTCGTTCACGAACTTTTTACCAACGGCGTCGTTTATGCCGACGCGGCTTTTCCCGTTGATATTTTTCCCCCCGCGGATTATCCCTGGCTTTCCTTTTTTTCACGGGCGGCCGTATCAATGGGGCTTCCCGGCATGGATTACGGTGAAGTTTCAAGCCTTATCGCGCGGAACGCCGGAGGTTTTTATGCAATGCTCCAGACCGGATCGGCCTCTCCCGCGCAGGCGGGTTCTTCCGCCGCCGCCCCTGAAGCCGGCCTTTTCGGCCGCGACTGGATCATCTTCAGGCTTAAGGCGCTCAATGAAAAAATAGGGCCGTCCCTGGATCTCGCCCTGCGGCTTATTGCCGAAGCGGATTTTTCAGACGAACGCCGCGTCCGGGATCTTGTGCTGGAAATGAAGAACGAATCCGATTCCAGCCTGGCGCCGGCCGGGCACAGTTATGCGTCGTCGCGTTCGGGTTGTTTCTTTTCCCGTTCCCGCGCGGTTGAGGAAATCTGGAACGGCCTTTATCAGCTTGATTTTGTCCACGCGCTCGCGGAAATGGAAACGGGGGAAATTATACGGAAACTCCGCTCCATACGGGACGCGCTTGCCGCGGGGGCCGGCCTCATGTTCAATGTGACGGGATCCGCGGAAGCCGTCGAAAAAACGTCGGAGCTTGCCGCGCGGGATTTCAGCCGTTTCGGCCCGCCGCGGCCCCCTTTGCCCTGTACCAAAGATGATTTCTTCGCCCTGCTGGGTTCCGCGCCGCGGAAGGAAAAGCCCTTTGTGTTTTCTTCGCCTTCCCTTCAGGTCGGTTTTGCCGCCCTTTCGTTTCCGGCGGCCCCGTGGGACACGCCGCTTCAGGCCGCGGAGATGGTCCTGGCCCACGATCTTTCCACCGGAGCGCTGTGGGAAACCGTGCGGATGAAAGGCGGCGCCTACGGAGCCTTTGCCCAGAGCGACAGCCTTGAAGGGGTCTTTTCCTTTTCAAGCTACCGCGATCCCAATCCGTCCGCGTCCCTTGAAGCCTTTGTCTCCGCGCTGAAGAACAGGGCGCCCGTGGATGACGACAGCCTGGTAAAGGCGATAATAGGCTGCTACGCCAGGGAAACGCGCCCCCGCACCCCCTCCGAAAAGGGATTCTCGGATTTCCTCCGCCGCCTCTACGGCCTTGACGACGGCGCGCGGAAACGGCGGCTGGAACGGATCATCAGCCTTTCGGGGGAACAATTCGCGGCGGCCGGACGCGGACTTGCTTCCGGCGGCCCTTCATTTCCGGTGATTCTTGCGGGGGCAAAGGCCGCGGAAAAGACGGCGGCGGAACTCGGGGCCGAACTCCGGCAACTGCCGGTTTAACGCGGCCGGAAACAACCCGGACGCGCTTCAGGTTTTATACATCCGGGAACAATTGTTGGATATGCCGCGTTTTCAGCCGGATTTCCCCGCCTTCCTCTGTATCATTTCATGTTCCTTTGTAACTTCGCGGATTAGTTTTCGTATCTTCCATTCCATGTTGTTAACCGTTGAAGACGCAAAGGCTATCGTTTCGGGGTCCGTCCCCGTTTCTTTTGCCGCTTTCTTTATGGCCTCCACCATATCGAAAAGGGCCTTATCCCTAAAACCATGCAGAAAAATGACAGGGTTTTCCATACCAGCCTCCTTCAGGAAGTATAATGGAGTTGTTCGGAAACTTCAGTTTCTGAACAGCCTCCGCAAAAAACGGCAAAAAGCGCGGATTTGAAATCCGCGACGGCGGCTGCAAAAATTTTTGTTTTCATTGAAGCGCCGCGCGTGAATGCGCCCTCTATTCTATATGTTTGTAACATCTTATGCGCCCTTCGGGGCGGACGGGATCATAATCCGGGTTGAGGCGGATATCAGGCGGGGTATTCCGGGTATAGACATTTCCGGCCTCGCCGAAGGGGCGGTGCGCGAAGCCCGCGAACGGGTTCAGGCGGGTTTCCGTAATTCGGGCCTTGTCTTTCCGCCCCACAGGATCCTTATTAATCTGGCGCCGGCCGGAGTACGGAAAGACGGCGCGTTCCTGGATCTTCCCATCGCGCTTTCGGTGATGGCCGCGGCCGGCCTTGTTTCTCCCCCGCCGAATCTTATGGCGCTGGGCGAACTGGAACTTTCGGGCCGCGTCCGGCCGGTGCGGGGAGTGCTGGCGGCAGTGGCGGCGGGGCTGCGCGAGGGGATACGGGATTTCATCGTTCCCGAAGGAAACGCCCGCGAGGCGGCTATTCTTGCGGAAAACGGCGCCCGTATTGCCGCCGTCGCCGCGCTTGCCGAAGCCGTCCATGTGCTTGCCGTCCATTCGGCGGGTTTCTTTCCGGATTTTGTTTCCACGGAGAAGGACGTGGAGAAAAGGGCCGCATATAAGGGAGATTTTTCCGTTATACGCGGGCAGGAACGGTACAAGCGCGCGCTGGAAATAGCCGCGGCCGGAGGGCACAACCTGCTGGTGTTCGGGCCGCCGGGAGCCGGAAAGACCATGCTTGCCCGGAGCTTCCCGTCCGTTATGGCTCCGCTTACTTCATCCGAAGCGGTTGAAGTAACCCGCCTGTACAGTCTTGCCGGCCGCACCCTTTGCGGCGAACACAATTCAGGCGGGCTTATCACCGATCCCCCGTTCCGTTCCCCCCATCATTCCGCCAGCGCCGAAGGAATACTCGGGGGCGGTAAATGGGTGCGCCCCGGGGAAATCAGCCTTGCCCATTACGGCGTCCTTTTTCTGGATGAGGCGCCGTCGTTCCGCGCCAATGTACTTATGGCCCTGCGGGAACCGCTTGAAGATCAGGTGATCACTATTTCGCGGGCGGAAGGCCCTGTGCGGCTTCCCGCGGAATTTCAGCTTCTCCTTGCGGCCAATTCCTGCCCGTGCGGCCGGCTCGGGCTTTCGGCCGCGGAAACGGAAAGCGCGGGGGCGGTCTGCTGCTGCAGCGGCGAAGAAATAACCCGGTACTGGCGGAAATTCGGCGGGGCGCTCCTGGACAGAATAGAACTCAGGGTTCCCGTCCTTCCCCCCGGAGGCGCGGAACTGGCCTCGCCGGCGCGGGAGGAAGGCAGCGCGGTAATAGCCGCGCGGGTAAGGAACGCCGTTGAAATCCAGCGGGAACGGTTCAGAAAAGGAGGATGCGCAAGCCGCCGCAATGCCCGTATTCCGGCGGGGCTGGTGGATTCCCTCTGCCCCTTAACGGACAGGGGGAAGGCCGCCTTTGGAAAGGCGGCGGCCATGCTGGGTCTTTCAGGCCGGGCCTGGCACGGCATACTCAAAACGGCCCGCACCATAGCGGACCTTGACGGGAAGGACGTCATTGACGCGGTCCACATCCTTGAAGCGGCCGAACACCGCCGCTTCGGCGACGATCCGTATGACGCGCTTTGCTTTGGGAACCGCCTGGAATAGCGTAAAAGCCTGAGCCGCCGTTTACTTCAGCAAATCAGGTATCGCTTCCAGCACCGCGTCTTCGATTTTCCGGCCGTCTACCGTGTATCCGAGTTTCCGGCCGGGCCTGGCCGATCCGTGGAAATCGCTTCCTTCGGTAACAAAAAGGCCGAAGGATTTTGCCAGTTCTTCAAGGCGTTTGCAGGAACGGGCCTTTGCGGAAGGATGCCAGGCTTCAAGGCCCATAAGGCCGCGGTCTTTAAGGTTTTTTATAAAACCGGGAAGGCGGCCCCAGGCTATGTACAGCGACATGGGGTGGGCAAGGACCGGAATGCCCCCCGATTCACGGACAAGCGCGGCGGCTTTGTCAAATTCCAGGCCCGCCTTGGGCGTAAAAAAGGGCCTCCCCCTGCCCAGGTATTTGGCGAAAGCCTGTTCGTTGTTTTTGACGATACGGCGCGCGACAAGGAAGGCGGCAAAATGGGGCCGGCCGACGGAATGGCCCCCCGAGAGCGCTTTGAGTTCCCCGTAATCCGCCTCTATGCCCGATTTCCGCATTTTGTCGATGATTTCAAGATTTCTTTCTTCCCTGAGTCGCGACAGTTCGTCAACGGCGGCCAGAAACGCCGGGCTGGGGTTTTCTATTCCAAGCCCCAAAAGGTGAAATTCACCCGCCGGGTTTACCTCGCCGGCGTTTTCCGCGTTTGCGCCGGTTTTTCCGGTAATTTCGATTTCGATTCCGGAAATAAAACGAATTCCCTGTATTTCCGCTTCGTTTCTTGCGCTGGAAAGCCCGTTGATGGTATCATGATCTGTCAGGGCCAGGGCGGTAAGCCCCTGTTCCGCGGCCGCCTGAATCAATCCGGCAGGACTCAGCTCCCCGTCCGAGGCGTTTGAATGGGTGTGTAAATCGATCATTGCCTGATTATACCACAGGGGCCTGAAAAAATTACATTTGGGAACCTCTAAAAATTCAG
>JAITJV010000158.1 GCA_031278755.1 Treponema sp.
CGCCGGATGTATATGCAGTTTGTCCGGCAGCCCTTTGGGGGAAAAGGACAGGGTCCGGGCGACCGCGTCAATGTTTATCCCCAGCCACCGGCTGTCATAGTGCCATGCCCAGGCCCCCTGGCCCTGGCTGCACCGCGTCAGTTTTCTGCATTCAACAGGCCCCGACGGCCACCAAAACAAACTGCCGGTAACCCTGTCAATGTATTTTATCGCCGTACGGGCGGTATCGATCATCTCTTTGCGCGAAACCGAACCGCTCAAACTGGCCAGGACTGCCGTTCCGTCATTGGCAAGGGGGGCGGTTGCGTACCATGTCCGCAGATCCGTCTCCGCCTGATAGTTTTCACAGAACAGGGAACGGCCGAAGCGCTGATAATTAACCCAGGGCGCATAATCATCGGCGCAGGCCCCATAAACAGCCGCCAGCATTGCGCCGGTATCTTCGCCGTCGTAATAGGGACGCTTGTTATCGTCTATAAACAAACCTTCGCCGTCAATATCCAGATTTGTTCCGCCTGAAAGCATTGTTCCAAAGGGGCCGTCGACAAGCATCGTCTTTTCTATTGATTTAACAATGCCGTCCGCAATATCGCTATATTTTTTCCCGTTTTTTCCAAGCGCCTCCAGAATATACGCAATGCCTTTAAACGCATAATACAGCTTAACATTGGCGCCATAATCATAGCGCCTGCCTACAAGGCCGTCGCTTGACCAATAGGTAGAAAAAAGCGTCTCGGTGTGGTGCTTAAACTCCGTAATCTCTTCCATTATTTCAATCAGGGAGTCAAGCATACAGGGCGTCCGCGTAAACATGCCGGCGTCGCCGGTCCGGCGCAGCAGAAAAGCGGCTATCACAACCGGAGCGCAGAGTATAGGCACGGAATGATTGGGCTTGCAATAAGACGACATGGGCCTGGTTCTTTTTAAAAGAAAAACAAGGGCCCTTTCGGCAATTTCCGGGCATATAAGGGACGCCGATATAATTGTAGGTTCGTAATCTATCCCCCAAATGGTGCCAAAGCCGTGCGAGGGCGCCCCCTGGCGGTGCGCAACAAGGTTTCCGCAGGAATCGGTCTGCAGGCAGTTAAAGTTATCAAACAGGCAGCGGATAAAAAATTCATGCAGCCGCGCAGGTATGCCGTCTGCTTCCGAAGCCGATACTTCGATCCGCGGCAAACGTTCACGCCAGAAATTTACCGTGGAAGATATCCAGTCTTCGGGGTTCCTTCTTAACAAAAGGTAAAGTTCCGACGTAACATCGCTGAAATGGGCGCCCATGGCGATATACGTGCAAAAAGCCTCTGTTTTTCCCGCGGGAATGCTGAAACCCAGTTCGGAAACAAAACAATCATCATGAAAACTGCTTTGCCCTCCCTGAAGGTGAATTCCCGCGCTTCCTTCCGGACGTGAAAGCATTAAGGTCCCGCGGCGTATGGAGGCCCCCGCCGCGTTCAGCTCCCGGTTTTCAGGCTTTAGATCTTCATAATCGCCTATTAATTTTTTTGACGCATGCAAACGAAGGACGCCGCGGGCGTCCTGATTTGAAGTGTTTTCGACGACAAGGGCGTACAGCGCCCCGGCAGGACCGGGCAGCGGAGCGCCTTTGAACAGTTCGTTTCCGTTCCCGGCGACAGGCGCGCAGCTTACTATCGATACGTTCAGGCTTCCCGCCGTTGCTTTGGTGACGGGCAGAAAATCGGAAGCATAATGCGTTTCCGCTTTTTCCGCCCCGTCGGCCAGCGGTATATTTTTCCCGTTTATGAGCAGCGAGTAATACAAATCGCCCATATAAACCGCATTGTCCGTATTGTGGTTCATGCCCTGACAATAGCCAAAATCGCGGTTGTTTATCGGAACAGGATAAACGGCGGAAGGATAAGCCGAAAAGCGAAACACGCCGTTTGCCCCGTGGCCTATAAGGATCCGCGCGTTGGACTGAACCAAAAGCGGCTCTTCATAGGTTTTTCCGGTAAAGAGGCCTGCAGCATCCACGGGGAAGGCGCACTGGTATTTGGTAACAGGCAGATTAACAATATCTTCCCACGTGCTTGGTCTGGTATGCATAATATCTTCTCCTTCCTACGGAAACATGAATTTACGGTCAACAATGCGGCCTGTCTCACAATATTCTTTAATGGTAAGTATCGCTTCCCTTCCGCAGCGGCGGAACATCGCTATATTGTCCCCCGCCAGATGCGGCGTAATCAAAACATTTGTCATGCGCCTGAACGGATGATCCAGCGGCAGGGGTTCAACGGAAAAAACATCAAGATAGGCGTCAAAACGGCCTTTTTGCAGCTCCGCCACCAGGGCGTTTTCATCGTAAACCGCGGCCCGCGACGAATTGATAAATACCGCGCCGTCCTTTATTTTGGCAAAATGTTCGGCCCCTATAAGCCCCTTGGTTGAAGGCAGGACGGGAAGGTGCAGGGAAATGACGTCGGATTTTTTAAACACATCGTCCATGCCGGCAAGCTCAATATCCAGCTCCGCGGCGTCCTTTTCGGTTGCAAGTTTGTCGCAGGCAATAACCCTTGCGCCCAATGAACGCATATACTTTGCCACATACCGCCCTATTCTTCCCAGCGCGACCAGCCCTACGGTGCTTTCGCACAACAGGCCCACCGTTCTGCGGGGTTCGCACCATACCGATCCGGCCTTGAGTTTCGCGTCAAAACCGCTCAATTTGCGTATACCCATAAGCGCGGCGCATACCGTCCACTCCGCCACCGCGACGGTGTTACAGTTGGAGCCTTCTATAACGCGTATGCCGGTATTCTTTTCGGCGTCGGCAAACTGCTCCCACCAGTGGGAAATGCAGATTAATTCTACGGTTCCGGTCTTCTTTAAAACATTTTCCGTTATTTCTTTCGTTCCCATTCCGTTCAAAGATAAAATAATATTGGCGCCTTTCATTCTCTGGATCAATTCATCTTCGCCGAACGGTTCCGCCCTGGAGCCTTCCGATACAACTTCCGCAAAAGAGGCAAGCAAAGCCTCGTTTGCCCCGTCCATGTAAAGATCATACCAGTCGGCAAGGCGGTGAACATAGACTCTTTTCATTTTCAGCTCCTGTAAAAATATTTTGATACAAAGCTCCGTCCGTAAAGCCGCCGCTTTGGGGACGGACGCTCATTACGGGCTAACCTTTAATTCCGGTCAGGGCAAGCCCTTCAATAAACCGTTTCTGCGCAGCCAAAAAAACAATAATAAGCGGGGTGGACGCCATTGCGGCGGCGGCCATTAAGGGGCCGTACCTGGTTGAATTGGCGACCTGAAAAAAAGACAGGCCGAGGGGCAGCAGCCTAAGATCAGGATTTGACGTTACAAGAAGGGGCCAAAGAAAATTATTCCATGAATTCATAAATACAAAAATTGAAACTGAAACCAAGGCAGGCTGTGAAAGCGGCAGTATTATCCTATAGAGTATCTGCAGCCGGTTGCAGCCGTCGATGCGGGCCGATTCATCCAGATCGACAGGAAT
>JAITJV010000188.1 GCA_031278755.1 Treponema sp.
CCGTGAAATACTTGAGCTTGAAAAGCTGCGGGCAAAGGCGCGTTATTCGCGCGGGCTGCGGGGAAATTTCGCCCGCACGCCTGATCCCTCGGACGGCGGCCTTTTCATGCTGCGAAAGGCGCGGCATCCCCTTCTGGGGGCTTCCGCCGTTCCCATTGATTTCCTCATGCCGGGCGGCACGGGGACGGTAATCATCACCGGCCCCAACACGGGCGGAAAAACCGCCGCCCTTAAAACCGCGGGGCTTTTTGCCCTGATGAACCAGAGCGGCCTTGCCCTTCCAGCCGGGGAAGCGGTTCTCCCTGTTTTTGACGGCGTGTACGCGGACATAGGAGACGAGCAGTCGTTAAGCCAGTCCCTTTCAACTTTTTCCGCGCACGTGATCAACATCGCGGAGATCATGGAAAACGCGACGGGGGATTCCCTTGTGCTGCTTGATGAACTGGGATCGGGGACGGACCCGGAAGAAGGCAGCGCCGTCGCCATGGCCGTCCTTGATGAGTTCATGGAAAAGAAGGCGCGGCTTATCGCCACCACCCATCACGGACTCCTTAAGAATTACGGCTATTCGCGCGAGGGGGTTGAAAACGCTTCGGTCGAATTTGACGGTAAAACCCTTTCCCCGACGTACCGTATCGTTATGGGGATACCGGGGGAAAGCCGCGCGGTGGATATAGCGTTAAGGAACGGGCTTCCCCTTTCCGTCGTGGAAAAGGCCCGCGGCTATCTTGACGGCGAACGATCCGATGTGTCGGCCCTCATCCGCTCTCTCAAGGAAAAACACCGGGAGCTTGACGGCGCCGCCGAAAAAAACAGGGCCGAAGAAACGCGGCTCAGGGAAGAGCGGCGCAGGGCGGATCTGAGGGAACTTTCGCTCAGGCAGAAAGAAGCCGAACTCAGGGCGGGCGCGGCGGGAAAACTCAGAAGCCTTCTTTCGGAAAGCAGAAAGACCCTTGAAAACCTTGTGCGCGAAGTGAGGGAAGGGGAACTCGGCCGGGAGAAGACGCTCAAGGTAAAGGAATTCCTTGCCGATCTTGAAAAATCCGTTGAAGCGGAAAACGCCGCCCTTGAAGAAGAAGAAAAAAATCTTGCCGAAGAAAGGTCCCGTATTTCACCTTCCGCAGACGGCCCCCCGCCCGCAGGCGAAGCTCCCGCCTTTGCCCCCGGCGTCGCTGTACGCGCGGGAGCGTACCGGAGGCAGGGCCTTGTCGTCAGGCGGGATAAAAAAGCCGTTCCGGGAAAATCCGGAGAAAATTCCTGGATAGTTGAAATAGGCTCCCTTAAAATGAGTTTCCCCGAAAGCGAGCTTGAAGCTGTTCCGCGGCGTAAAGGCCGGGCGGCCGCGGCGGGCGCGGGATGGGCCGCGGACATAAACGCGCCTTCCGCCGCCGGGGAATTCAGCGTGCGGGGCATGAGGCTTGAAGAAGCGCTGGAAGCGCTGCGGAGACAGATAGACGCGGCGGTTCTTTCGGGGCTTGCCGCGTTTTCGGTGATACACGGCAAAGGCGGCGGGATACTCATGAAGGGGGTGCACGAATACCTTGCGGCCGATCCCCGTGTGGCGGACTATTATTTCTCACGGCCCGAACTCGGCGGCGCGGGCAGAACGGAAGTCGTGCTGAAGTAAAAAGAGGCGCACGGCGAATTTCAAGACCGTCCCCGGACTAAAAATCTTCCAGCGGGTCGTCGCCGTGCATGAGTTCGGGAATCGTGTAGACAAGGACGCCTGATTTGCGGACGCGGAGTTCGGCGAAGCCCCTGGAAACAAGGGCGTCGAGAGTCCGCTTGGCTTCCTCAATGGGAATATCGGCTTCAAGGGCCGCTTCGGATACGGTGAGTATTCCTTTCTTTTCCTTTGCAAGTCTCAGGATGATCCGTTCGATGCTTTCTTTTTTACCGATTACGCGGGCCTCGCCGTCGTCGGCGTAACGCCAGCCCCGTCCCCCGCGGGATCTGTTCATCATGTCCCTGTACAGGGCGTCCCGTATGTTTGCCTCCCGTACCTGCCCGGGAAGGGTAAGAAAGTCGTAGATTGCGCCTACATACAGAAGGCCGCCGGTGAATGTCCAGAGCAGGCCGGTGGTGATCTTCCCCAGATAATAACGGTGAAACCCCAGCGCTCCAAAACCGGAAAGAAACCATAAAAGATACGCTATTCCCACACTGTACATGGCGTTCCCCCAAAAATAGCCCTACGGCCTATTTTTTGCCCCCCGCGGCAGCCATATTCAGCATAATGGATTTATAGCCTTTTTCCCAGCGGTTTGTCGCGCTTCGCGCATAAATCCTGAAAAATCGCCCTAGGCGGTTTTTACTCTGCGAACCGCCAAAGCAGCCCGTAAATCGTGTTTTTTACGGTACGACGCGGCGCAAAAACCTACAAGCGCAACAGGCCGCCGGTATAAACGCCGTATGAATCTTGCTTACAGTTAAAACCGGTCACGGGGCGCCCAATTTTCCGAATCTGCCGTTAATGGCAAGAGCCGGATCAACGGGTACAGGTACGCCGGCGGTTCCGGGCGGTACTGTAATATACCCGGTATCCTTAAGCGGCCTGTTTTTGAATTGGGGCAGCCATTCCGCCTCGGCTTCAAGCATCTCCCTTACCATATCCCTGGTCGTTTTCAGATCCAGAACGGCCGCGGTCAACGGATCCATTGCGACCGCCCAGAAGGCAAGTTCCGGATCGCCGTGAATCGCGGCTTCAGCCGCCAG
>JAITJV010000293.1 GCA_031278755.1 Treponema sp.
AAAACAGGCCTTCCCTTTTATCAAGGCCGGAAGCCTGTCCCGGCTCTTTAACTTCAATTAATATCCCTTTTAGAATATATAACCCCGGCTCTTTAATCAACAGTGAAAACCCTTCTTCACCTTCTTCTTCCGCCCGGGAAAGGATAACAAAGCCGCCTTCTTCCCTTACCCGGAGGATTTTGCCGGGGCCGGCAAACGACCCCAGATCCACGGCCGTTCTCCCCCCGGCGCAAAAACGCCTGACGCCGGCCCGCCGCGCCGAAAACAAAGCCCGGCGCCTGTCTATTCCCTGAAAGAGGGCTTCTTCCCGGATGATGGGCGGCTGGGCAAAAAAAGAAGCGGCGTCCGTCCGCAGGCCCTGCCCGGCCGCTTCCCACACAACGCGCTTTTCCGCTTCGGCTTCGATAAAGGACGCGGCGAGCGACTGTGTTGCTCCCAGCGATTCGATTCCCCTGGCCCAATACGGAAAAAGCCCTTCCAGCACAGGAACAAGCCTGTTCCGTATTTTGTTGCGAAGGAAACGGTCATCCTGATTGGTTGAATCGGTTCTGAAGGGTATCTTCTTCAATTCGAGGTATTTCAGCACATCCGCGCGGGATAATAAAAGAAGAGGCCGCACAACGGGTATGGGGCCGGCCGTTCTTTGGGGCATGGCGGCGAGGCCGCGGGGGCCTGAACCCCGGAAGCAGCGCATCAGCACCGTTTCGAGAAGATCGTCGCGCGTATGCGCGATCAGCACCGCCGCGGCGCCGGTTCTCCGGGCTTCCCGCCTGAGTATGCGGTGGCGGTAAAGCCTCGCCGCGGCCTCAAGGCCCATTCCGCGTTTTCCGGCGCATGAGGCGATTTTTCCGGGAGGAAGGGCGGCAACGCGGCAGGGTACGCCGAGTTTCCCGCAGAGCCTTTTTACCGCCGCGGCGTCTCCCCGGCTTTCTTCCGGGGGACGAACGCCGTGCTCGACATGAATACAGCGGAGGCTGAAAACCGGACGGGAAACACAGGCGAGGGCGCAGAGCATGGCGCTTGAATCCGCGCCGCCTGAAACCGCGGCAAGAAACACCGCTCCCGGAGGAAAAGCCCCCAGGGCGGAAACGGCCGCGGACTCAAAACGGGAAACAAAGTCCACGCAAGGCCCCGGAAACGATCGTTACTTTTTCTCTCCGCCCGACGGCGCCGCGGTTCCGCCGGCAGGAACGGCGGCTCCCGCCGCGGGGGCCGCTCCGGAAACCGCACCCGGGACTGCCGCTGCGGCGGCTTCGTCTTCCTTCACGGCTTCGGCCTTTGCGTACTTCACCAGCGCGACAACCTGATCGGCGCCGGAGAGGAGCTTGACCCCTTCCGCCAGAGGTATATCCCTGACATGCAGGGACTGGTTTACCTTAAGCTCTGAAATATCCACATCAAGGCGTTCGGGAAGATCCTTGGGATAACATTCCACTTCGATCTCGTGAAGGGGATTTTCCAGAACCCCCCCTTCCCGTACCCCGACGGGAGTTCCGTGAATATGAACGGAAACCCGCGCCCTGAGGAGGCGTCCGCCTTCTACTTCATAAAAATCAACATGAAGTATACTTCCGTTGACTATGTTCCGCTGGGCGTCCTTGACAAAGGCGTCGTAGGATTTTCCTTCTACTTCCACCTTGACGATGGTGCTTTCGGAAATATTCTTGACGCTGTTGACAAATTCCCGGCCGTCGAGGTCTATAGACAGCGAAGCGCCCGACTTTCCGTATAAAACCGCCGGAATACGGCCAATCCGCCTGACTCTGCGGGCGTCGGCCGACCCTCTGCCCTGCCGGCTTTTTGCCTGCAATACTACCTGACTCATTCATCTACCCCTGTTCAATAATTTTCCCCTGGCCGACGGATTGAACCCTTCGACCCCTGTACCTCCCGGTACATCATATCCCTGGGACGACAGGGGTCGAACCTGTGCATGCCGGAGCCAAAACCCGGTGGCTTACCACTTGCCTACGTCCCAAAATAATGTTCAAAAACGGCAAACCGGCTTATACTTCAACTGTGGGGTCGTCCGGTACGCTGCCATCGGCATACTGTTCCAGAATACGCTTTTGCAATTCCGCCCTGAATTCAGGTTGTATGGGATGGGCCACATCCTTGTATTCCCCAACGCTGGTTTTACGGCTGGGCATGGCAATAAAAACGCCGCTTTTTCCTTCAATGATTTTGACGTTGTGCACCACAAAACAGTCGTCAAATGTCACCGTAACATAGGCTTTTAACTTGCCTTCACCTGCCACTTTCCGGACTCTTATGTCAGTTATCTCCATGCCGCATCTCCTTTTAGAGGGCAAAATCACCCTTATTGTACTACCGTATCCGGCCTGCGTGCAAGGAAAAATGTTAACCGGACAAAAGTCCACGCTTTCGATAAAATTTTTGCCGCTTGTTCCGCCTTTCCTCCGTCGGTAAAAATTCCGAAACAGGTTGAACCTGAACCGGATAAGCCTGAAAAATCCGCTCCGGCCTCCCTGAGGGCGGAAAGAATCTTTCCATATATCATTCCCTCACGATTTTCTTCCCCCGCGTCCTGAAAAACCGGAAGGAAATCGTTTGTAAAGGGCCAATCACGGGGATTTTCCTTTAATATACCGGCAATTTCCCCCGGTAAAGCG
>JAITJV010000003.1 GCA_031278755.1 Treponema sp.
AAATCCATGATACGCTACGCCCCCGAATCGGCGATCTTCCTCCCCACCCCTTCGGGGCTTGCCGGGGAGATCGCCGCCCTCGTCGGCGGCAATCCCCTGCGTATCATAGCCCGGGGGACGTTCGGCGCGCGGCCCGCGGATTATATCATAGACAGGGCGGACAGCCTCATCATCATCTCTTCGGAAACGAACAGACGGCTTCTCAGCGAAGGCAGGGTGGTGATAGTGCTTGAAGACAAGGCGCTTAAAAGCCCGCTCTTTCCGTGACGCGCATCCTCGACAGGCCTTTTTTCATCCTTGAATACAAAGACGGCGTATTTGTGCGGAAACTCCCCGCGGGCGCCCGCGATTTGGGGGGCGGCCTTTTCCGCGACGGGGACGCCGTATGGCGGCTTCCCGAATTTCCTTCGCCGGGGCCGCATCCCCTGGCGGAAAAAATCATAGGCGGCAAAGCGCTGCTTTCGCTTCTTAAAAGCCGGGACCGTTCCCTTATCATATCGGGGCCCGCCCCCGCGGAAGGGGAAGACAGGCTCATGGAACTTGCGCTGATCCTCCCCGCCCCGGGGAAAAACGCCGCGCGTATAGAAATACGCGGCCCGGGCGGGAACAGCCTCCCCCTTGACGATCTTCCCCGCTACCGTTACCGCCGCGGCGCCGTTTATGAAATAATGGACGGGGAAACCATAGACGAACTTCTTGCCGGCTGGGGCGACGGCGCGGGCGCGGCGGGCGCGGCAAGTGCGGATTCGGCGGGTCCGGCGGGTGAACCCGGCGCGGCTGAAATCCGCGGCAGGCTGATCCTAAGGGGCGAAGACATACCGCGCTTCTGCCATACCCGGCGGAGGCTTATCGCCCTTTTCGGCGATAAAAAACTCAGGGAATTTTTTTCCGAAGAATCCGTTTTTATTCCGCCGTCTTCAATTTCGTTTGTTTATACGGCGGAAAGCGTTCCGGCGCAGGCGGGAAACGCCGGAAGCGCGCGCGCCTTTCCGTCCCTGAAATGCGAAAACAGGCTCTACCCCGCGGCGGAAGTTTCCGCCCTTATGGACAGGGAGTTTATACTGCTGGAAGACAAATGGGCGCGGCGCGAAGATCTTAAAAACGCGGGCCTCCTTCCCCTCGGATATTACGCGGGGGGGCTTCCCCTTCAGTCCTGGAAGCCGGACGCGTCGGGGATCATACTCCGGGAAGGAAACGGCCCCGCGGGCGTTCTTCCCTTTGAGTGGAAAACGGAACTGTGGAAAGACAAAGGCGAAAGCGAAAAAATTTTCAGGGCCCATATAAATTTCCTCCTTGCCTTCGGATTTTCGGGGGGAATCGCCGCCGGCCGGCATAAAGAGCAGGCGGAACTGCTTGCAATACTGGCAAGGGAATTTTCCGGCGCGGGAAAGATGCTGATCCTCACCGAAAAAATTTATTTTGAACTTTACCTTGCGGCGCTGAACGAATTCAAAAACCCCCTCCCCGCGGTAAGCACGGCCTTCTACGAAGACCTCCCGGAAAACGGCCCCGTCCGCAGCTGCGGCATACTCGTTCTCGTGGAACCCGAAGAAGCGGAAGCGGTTGTTCCGCCCGGAGCCTTCGCCTCCATAAAGGCCGGGGTGGTGTTGGGAATTTTTTCCAGCCCCTTTGAGGGCCGCAGGCTGAAAGGCGGCCTGCGGAACATCCTCGGCCTGCGCGACGAACGGCTTGACAGGTATCTTGTGCGGAAGTTAAACGCGCCGCTGCCACTCCCCGAACCCGCCGCCCGCCCCCCCGCAACGCGGCCGCGCATCCTCCGGCCGCCCCGTCTTCCGGGGGGCAAAACAGTCCGTTTTTCGGACGAAGTGAAATTCAAAAAACTTCCCGCCGCGGATCTTTTAACGGAACTTGCGCGCATCAACGACGCCGGAAAAAAATCGCCTTTCGTTTTAGTCAGAACGCCGCGGCGCGACCCTTCCTTTGATTCCCTGAAAGAAGACGAGGTAAATTATTTTCTGTACTGGCGCGGCGAATTCCGTTCGGGGCGGAAGCGGAAGACCTGCGAAGAATACATACGCCTTTACGCGCGGGAACTGATCCTCGTTATGGACGGCGGGGAAAGCGGCCGCGCCTTCGGCGGACTCCTTTCGCTCTGGACGGCGTACCGGGAGGATTTTCCCGCAATCGACGCGTATCTTCCCGCCTGGATCTTCGACTTCGCGGCGCTCTACGGGATTGAAGACCCCCTTCCCCTCATTCTTTCCCGTGCGCCCGCGGGAATCGAAAGCTCAAATATTCTTGCCGACCTTTATATGCACCGGCGTTTTATCGGCGAAAACAACGCCGTCAAATTTGAGGATATACGCCTTCTTGCGCCTCCGCCTTTACCGGAAAAAAGCGGGCAGGAAACAGCCGCCGCCCTTAACGTCATAGACCGTTTTCTCAGGGAAAATTTCAGAATGAATTTTTTTGAATTCTTCTATCCTCCGTCCCCCCGCCGGGAAAACATCGAAGCGTTCAGGGGGCTGGGCGGAGCGGGGCTTTCATCCTATACGGCCGAATGGGTTTCTTTCTCCGGCCACAAGCCTCTCGCCGAATTTCTTGAAACGCTTAAAAACCACGTGGAATACAAACTCAACATAAAGGCGGGGATCAACCGGAAGCCGCTGTCTGAACCCTGGAGAAGCATTGTCGATGAACCGCCCTCCCGCCTCAGGCCGCGTGAAGTTCCCATAAGCCGGCAGAGCGCAAGACCCGGACGGATCGAAGAACTCAGAAAGGAATCGGACGAGGTGAGGGATCTTCTTGCGCAATTACCCGCGCCCCTGAATACGCCCTTGAACGCGCCGCCCGTACAGCCGCCGCGCGGATCCGGGGCCGCGCCGGCCCGCCCGTCCCCGCCTGCGCCTCGGAAAACTTTTTCGTTTTCTTCTTTTTTTTCCGCGTTAAGCGAGACCGAAAAAAAAGCCCTCGCGGTTATACGCCGTAAAAAAAAGGCTGATTTTGAAGCGTTCGCCCGGCAAAACGGCGCCATGCCGGATCTTGTCATAGACGGGATCAACGCCCGCTTCGGCGAATTTTCCGGGGATCTCCTCGTCAATACCATGGACGAAGGGCCGGAAATTCAGGCAGAATACAGGGAAGAACTGGACCGCCTGCTGGCGGATAATACGGAGCCGCATGAACGAAATTCCTAAACGGATAAGCACGGCGATACTCAATTCGCTTTCCGCGGGGGTAGTGCCCAGGATAGGCCTTGAATATATAGCCGTGGGGCGGAAACGGGAACTTGAGACCATACTCCGCGATCTTGAAAATCTGGGGCAGGGGGCGTCCGTATTCAGGTTTATCGCCGGGCGCTACGGTTCGGGCAAGAGCTTCTTCCTCCAGGCGGTAAGAAACTACGCCATGGAAAACAACTTCCTCACGGCCGATGCGGATCTTTCCCCGGAAAAGCGCCTTTCAGGTTCAAACAGGGCGGGGCTTGAAACCTACCGGGAACTGGTGACGAGATTTTCCACAAAACTCAGGCCCGAAGGCGGCGCGCTGGAAGCGCTTCTTCAACGCTGGATCAATTCGATAAAACTTGAACTTGCGGGGAACGCTCCGGGCGGGGCCGGCGGCTCAAGCCCCTTTGACGAAGATCTCCTCCCCGCCCTTGAACGGCGCATTCTTGAAACCCTTTCCGAAATGGAAGAGATGACCCACGGCTACGATTTCGCCGCCGTCGTCTCGTGTTATTACCGCGCCTATATCAGGGGGGAAGATGAAAAACGGACGGCGGCCCTCAGGTGGCTGCGCGGCGAATTTTCCACCCGCTCCGAAGCGAGGGCCTTTTTCCCCGTAGGAGAGATCATCACCGACGACAACTGGTACAGCTATCTTAAACTTTTCGGGGCCTTTGCCTTCCGGGCCGGATGCAGGGGCCTGCTTATTTTTATTGACGAGGGGGTCAGCCTCTACAAGATCCCCAACCGGCCTTCCCGGGAAAAAAACTACGAAAAACTGCTTACCATGTTCAACGACGCGATGCAGGGAAAAACAGAGCGGGTTGGAATCTACATGTCGGGCACGCCCCGCTTTATCGAAGACGACAGGAGGGGCCTCGCAAGCTACCCCGCCTTTAAAAGCCGCCTTGAAGACAGCCGCTTTGTACGGGAAGGACATTCCGGTTTTGAAAGCCCCGTTTTAAAACTTACCCAGCTTGCCAGGGAAGAAATACACGTCCTCCTCGAACGGCTGCGGGACATACACGCGGGGCATTACGGATACGAAAGCTCCCTGGGCGGCCGGGAGCTTGAAGCGTTTATTGATCTGGCCTTTTCCGCTCCCGGCTCGGAAGAATTCATCACGCCGAGGGAGATCGCCCGGGATTTCCTCGGCCTCCTCGGTATACTCCGTGAAGATCCGTCCCAGAGTTTCGACTCCCTTGTCTACCGCGACGGCTACCGGGTAAAGGGGTTCAACCCCGGCGATCCGGGCTACGCGGAATTTGAAGTATAGGAATGCCTTCTTCCTTTTCCCGGCTGGCCCCCTTTATACGGGAGTATGTTTACGAAAAAAAATGGGAAAGCCTCAGGGACGTTCAGGAAGCGGCGGCGGCGGCGATCTTTGACAGGGACGATCATGTCCTCATAGCCGCGGCCACGGCGTCAGGAAAAACAGAGGCGGCTTTTTTCCCCGTACTTTCCGCCCTGTGGGAACGGAACGCGCGGAATTCCGGAGCGCGGAATTCCGGCGTCGGAGCTTTGTGCCTGAGTCCGCTCAAGGCGCTGATCAACGATCAGTCGGCGCGGCTTGAGCCTGTCGCCGCGAAAGCGGAAATACCCGTCTGGCGCTGGCACGGCGACGCGCCCCAAAGCGGCAAGAAAAAAGTCCTCGAAGGGGCGCGGGGAATTCTGCAGATCACCCCTGAATCCCTGGAAGCGCTGCTCCTCCGGCATCCCCGTGAAATACCCGTCCTCTTTTCCGGACTTGCCTTTATCATCATTGATGAAGTTCATGTTTTTATGGGAAGCGAAAGGGGGAACCAGGTTCTCTGCCAGCTTGCCCGCATAGAGCGCCTTGCGGCCCGCGGATCGGAGCCCCGGCGCATAGGCCTTTCCGCAAGCCTGGGAGATTATGAAGAAGCCCTGCGCTGGCTTGTTATGGGAAGCGGGCGCGGCGCCGTTCTTGTAGACGACGGGAAAACGGAACGCCGCCTCCGTATAGGGATGGATTATTTTTCACGGGACCGCGGCGAAGAAAAAGCGTATTACGAAGCCCTGTACCGCGGGACCTGCGGAAAAAAAACCATTATTTTTACCAACAGCCGCCTTGACGCCGAGGAAACCATCACCGCCCTGCGTTCCATTTCGGCAAAGGTCCGGGGAAACGACCGCTACCGCATACACCACGGAAGCATAGCTTCGGAACTGCGCATGGAAACCGAACAGGAACTGCGGGAAAGTTCCCGGCCCGTCACCGCCGCGGCTACCGCCACCCTGGAATTGGGAATCGACATAGGAAACCTCGACCGCATCATACAAATAGGCCCTCCGGCAAGCGTCGGCGTTTTTGTCCAGCGCCTCGGCCGCGGGGGAAGGCGGACAGGCAGGGCGGAGATCTACTTTACCGAGCTTGAAGAAAATTCACCCGTCCTCCCCTGGGACCTCATAAGAACCATAGCCGTTATAGAACTTTATCTGACCGACAAATGGATAGAAGACGCGCCGGAACAGCCCCTGCCCTACAGCCTCCTCTGCCACCAAATCCTAAGCGTCCTCGGATCCCTGGGCGAACACGGCAAAAAAGAACTGTCTTCCCTTATCCTCTCCTTTCCCTGCTTCGCGGGAATAAACGGCGAAGATTTTGACGAACTCGCCGAAAGCCTCGCCGCCTCGCGCGTAATCGAAAAGACGGAGGAAGGCGCCCTGATTCTGGGCGCCGAAGGAGAACGCTTCACCGGACACTATTCCTTTTATTCGGTTTTTCCGGGAAGCGCCGGGTACAGGGTCCTTCACAACGAACGGGAACTGGGAAAGGTGAACTACCTCCCCCCCGAGGGGGGCGGCATCATACTGGGGGGGATATGCTGGCGCGTGGAAAGCGTAGACCCCAGGCGCCGTGAAATACGGGTGATCCCCGGCGAGGCGGGAAGCCTCCGCGTCTGGCGGGGCGGCGGCTCGGAAATACACGGCCGGGTGATCCGCCGCATGAAGCAGGTTCTTTCCGAAGAAAAAGGCTATCCCTATCTTTTTCCGTCGGCCCTGTCCCGGCTTGAAGAAGCCCGCCGGCTGTTCCGGCGGCGGGGGGCCGATCCGCTTTCAAAGGCCGCGCGCGGAGGATTCATCCTGCTGCCGTGGCTGGGAAGCCGGGGCATGCGCACGCTCCTCCTCCTCATGCAGGCCGATCCGTTCCGCGGCCGGCTCGGCGTCCGCTCCGCCGCAAGGGAAAGCGACTACGTCCTCCGCGTGGACTCGTCCCTTTCCCTTCCCTGTTTCCGGGAAGAACTGCGGAACATTCTCACCCCGCCGGAAGCGCCCGGCCTTCTTGTCAAACCGGAACAAATTCCCCTTGCCGGAAAATTCGACATGCTCCTCCCTCCCCGGCTCCTCTTGAAACAGTACGCCGCCAACATGCTCGACTGGAACGAAACAAGGACGCTGCTTGAAATTCTGTAGGCGGTTTCATCCGGTGTTCCCGTCAATCCCAGCCGCCGGGAGGGCCGCCGACCGTGCTGTCCATGGCGTCCGCGGGGCCGGCGGTGTTTGTTCTTGTCGCGGCAACGCTGGTCCAGTCGCCCAGGGTAACCGCGTTGCCTGAACCATTGGCGGTATTCCGCAGGGCCGCCGGGGCGTCCGCCCCGTAGATGGTCCCGCCGGCGTGCTTTTGCAGGATTCCCGTCCATGTAACCCCCAGATATACTCCGTTTATTATCCTGATTCCGCCTCCCGCGCGGGCATGGGTTGCGGTATTCGCGCTGATTTCACCGCCGTCCATGAGAAAATTACCACCCGCAACAAGCACTCCGCCTCCGGTCCCGCCGAGCGAACCTGTATTGGTGGCGCTGTTCCCTCCGATAAGGCCCCCGTGCATCTCGCTTCCCATTCCCATATTTAATCCGCCCGCGACATGGCATTGCGGCCCGGAAGCGGTTGCGGTATTGTTTATAATTTTTCCGTTGTTCATGATAAAGAATTCACTAGCAACACCACCGGTAGCCCCGATGTTGTAGCCCGGCGCCCCTGTAACCCTGTTGTCCCTGATCTCCCCGCCGTTGAGGGTAATGCTGCTGCCATTCATTCCACAAACACCTCCGACGCCGTTATTGTCATGAATATTATGGGTCGTAACCGTATTATAACTGATTTCCCCGGCGTTCATGATAAAGGTCCCGGCGTTGTCAATTAAAACGCCTCCGGCAACGTCCACGCGAGCCCCGGACGTGATTACATCGTTTCCCGTAACCGCCGCGCCCCTGTTCATCACCAAATGACTGCCGTCCACATACACCAAAGCGCTGTCGTTGCCCGCCGCCCCCCGCAGGGTGATGTTTTCAAGACTCACCGTTATATTCGGCGCGGAACTGTTACCCACGGTGAAAAGGGATCCCGTCCCCGAAAGCCGTATCTCGGGGGCGGGAGTGCCCTGTCCCCGTATACGTATATGTTTGCCGGACAGGGCGGGATTAGTCACGGCTATCGCGGGGGAGCTGATGTTCCCCGTAACAAAGATCAGTTCTTCAGCGGCGCCGGCATTGGCAAGCGCCCCGGCCAGCTGGCCGGCGGTGGAAACCTCCGTCGCGGTGTACAGCAAAACTTCAGCCTTCGCCGTCTGTCCGGCCGGCACCTGAACGCCGGCCGTCCCGTACGCCCGCAGCATGTCCGCGGGGAAATACGCGCCGTTGTAGGCGGCGGGCCGGGGGCCTCTGGCTTTTATGGAGACGGTCCAGCTTCCGGGAACCACCTCCACCGCGCAGCGCAGGGACGATCCCGCGGGGAGATTTACCGTCTGAACGCCCCCCGGCCCCGAAAGGGTAATTTCGTAGCGAAGCCGGGCCAGCGCTTCCGTTATATCAACGGCATAGCGGCCGCCCATGCCGATTTGGATGATCCCCCGGCTTTCAAAACCATCCGCCGGTTTCATTTCGCAGGAGACAGAAATCAGTAAAACCGCGTACAATGCAATGTATGTTTTCTTCATCACCGCCCTCCTCATTCCGCAAGCCGTATGGCCACGTCAATACGCGTGGCGGCAGGTTCGGCGGTCTTCCGGGCCGGCGCAACGGCAAATCCCGATTCCGCCGCCGCCTGAGGCAGGTCCGGGGCCAGTTCCCCCCGGGCCGTCTCCACTCCCCCGGCCGTCCTTCCCGTCACCGGATCGGATACCACCCGATGCCCGGCGCCCACATAGACGGCGCTCCCGTTCCCTCCGGCAACATGAACCAGCCCCTCGTCAACGCTCAGGTTCACCCCGTCAAAATCAAAGGAGGTCCCCCGCACCGACGCCGTGGCAATGGGGCTCCTCACCGTGAAATCGGCCGTCGCCCCCGCCGGCGGTTTTACCTCGGCGCGGATCCTCCCGGTCTGTAACAAAAGACGCGCCGACTCGCCGCCCGTAATGTTTTGAATCTCCTCAAGGGTAAGGCGCGTCAGGGGCCGTACCGTTATTGTGGAACTCCCCACGACAAGCAGGGCGGTGCTCTTGAACCCCG
>JAITJV010000009.1 GCA_031278755.1 Treponema sp.
TTGTTAAAAGCCAGCTTGAAAGAAAACCGGTGCTGGTGCTTTCAGCCATGGGCGACACCACTGATTATCTGCTGGAAGCCGCGGAAGACGCGCTGCTGAAAGGCGTTGTTTCAACAGACAAAATAGCGGATCTTCACGAAAGAACGATAAGGGATCTGGGCCTTGAAAACTCAGGCGAACCCCTTAAAGACATAAAGCCCCTTTTGGACGAGCTTAAAAACCTCCTCATGGGAATTTCCCTTATCCGGGAACTGACGGGGCGCACCAGGGATTACCTCGTGTCATTCGGCGAACGGCTTTCCGTGCGCATCATGGCGGCGTGGCTCCGGGCCTGCGGGATTGCCGCCGCCGCCCTTGACGCGTGGGACGCGGGGTTCAGATCGGACTCGAATTTCGGAGCCGCCGAAGCGGCGGAAGAATGTTGGGATCTTGTCCCGCGGGCGGTAATTCCCTTTGCCGGGAGCGGAACGGTTCCGGTGATAACGGGCTTTATCGCGAAAGACAAAAACGGCGCAATCACTACCCTGGGACGCGGCGGTTCGGATCTTTCGGCTACCATAATAGCCGCGGCGTGCGGAGCGGAAGAAGTGCAGGTCTGGAAAGACGTTGACGGAATTCTCACCGCCGATCCGCGCATTGTAAAAAACGCCCGTCCCGTGGACACGGTTACCTACGACGAAGCGGCGGAGCTTGCCTACTTTGGCGCGCAGGTTCTGCATCCCAGGGCCATGCAGCCCTGCATGAAGACCGGAACGCCGGTGCTGGTAAAAAATTCCTTTAACCCGGAAGCGCCGGGAACGCGCATCGTTCCTTCGTTTACTACAAAAACAGGGCCGGTGCGGGCGATCACATCGAGGAAAAACGTCACCCTTGTAGATCTGGCGTCGACCCGTATGCTCGGACAGTACGGTTTTCTTGAAGGCGTGTTTTCCGCCTTTGCCCGCCGCCGGATTTCGGTAGACATGGTTGCCACAAGCGAAGTTTCCGTTTCACTTACCCTGGACGCGGCGCATAACCTTGAGGGCCTCAGGACGGATCTTGAAAAAATCGCCAGCGTTAAAATAAAAACAGGAAAAGCAATCGTTACGATCATAGGCGACGTCAGGCGTTCCTCGGAGATACTTGCGCGGTCTTTCAGGACCTGCGAAATTCTGGGAACGCCCGTGCAGATGGTGTCGCAGGGGGCGAGCAAGGTGAACATCAGCTTTATCGTCGATGACACCGAAGCGGCCGCCGTGGTGGGCGCCCTTCACAGTGATTTCTTTGAGAAAGGCTTAATCGGGGAGCAGGTATGAATATAGCGATTATAGGCTGCGGGAAAATGGGAAGGATCGTTGAGCGGGCCGCCCGGGAGCGGGGGCACCGCGTCTCCGTGGTGGTAGATCCCTTCATCACCGGCTCCGAAGTTCCCGCGGGAACATTGCTCCGCAAAACCGTTGAGGAAGCGGAAAATCTCCATGAAGCGGATGTAGCCATAGAATTTTCGCAGCCCGGCGCCGCGGCGGATAATATCAAAGCCCTCGCAAAGCGGCGCATTCCGGCGGTGTCGGGCACCACGGGGTGGTACGGCAGAATGGACGAGGTAAAGGAAGCGGTAAACGCCGCGGGATCGTCCCTTCTCTGGGCCGCCAATTTTTCTCTTGGGGTAAACATCTTCTACCGCATCGCGTTCAACGCCGCCGCGCTCATGGATCCTTTTGATGAATACGATGCGGGAGGCTTTGAGGCGCACCACAATAAAAAGGCGGACAGCCCGTCGGGAACCGCAAAGACCCTGGCGGAAGGGATCATTAAAAGGATGGAACGCAAAAAGAAGCCTGTCTATGAAACGCTGGACCGTCCCCCTCTTCCCGGCGAATTTCACTTCCCCAGCCTCAGGGTAGGGTCCCTCCCGGGAACGCACGCGCTTGTGTTTGATTCGCCCGCCGACACCATAGAGATACGCCACACTGCGCGGAGCCGCGAAGGCTTTGCGTCCGGAGCCCTTGTCGCCGCCCAGTGGCTTGTAAAATGTCCGGGGCCGGGACAGGCGGCGGGCGGCGCGCGGCGGGGGGTGTTCACCATGGATGATGTACTTGATGAATTAGGAGTGAAAAGCACGAAATGAAGAACACCGCATTCAGGGGCGCATATACGGCGCTCGTTACCCCGATGAAGGAATCAGGCGAAGCCGATTACGACGCGTGGAGGCGGCTTATCGCCTTTCAGATTGAGGAAGGCATAGACGGGATTGTTCCGCTCGGGACGACGGGCGAAGCTCCGACGCTGGATGAGGACGAAGAAGAACGCCTCATAAAAATCGCCGTCGAAGAAGCCGCCGGCAAAGTCCCCGTGATCATAGGGGCGGGATCAAATTCAACGCGGCACATGGTGATGTACGTCAGGCGGGCGAAAGACCTCGGCGCCGACGCCGCCCTTGTCGTTACCCCCTACTACAACAAGCCCAACGACGAAGGCCTTGTCCGCCATTTTGAAGCGGCCGCGGCCGTGGGCATTCCTGTTATTATCTACAATATTGCATCCCGCACCGGACGGAATATTCCCGCGCCGCTTATGGAAAAGCTTTCCCGCATTTCCGGCATCGCCGGGGTCAAGGAATCGTCGGGGGATATTAACCAGATGGGCGACGTGATCTGCGCCGTTAAAATTCCGCTTGCCGCCCGGGGAAAAGAATTCGCCGTGCTTTCCGGAGACGACGCCTTTACCCTGCCCCTTGCGGCCCTTGGCGGCGACGGCGTTATTTCGGTAATCGCGAACCTTGTGCCCGGCAAAGTCGCCGCCTTAAGCAGGGCTTCCCTTTCGGGAAATTTCGCGGAAGCCGGAAAGCTTCATTACGAACTTCTCCCGCTGGTCAAGGCCGCCTTCATCGAGACCAACCCCATTCCCATAAAAACGGCCATGGGCTGGGCGGGGCTTCCCGCAGGCCCCGTGCGCCTTCCCCTCGGAAAACTCGATCCAAAAAACGAGGCGCCCCTCAGGGCCGCCATGGAAGGGCTGGGAATTAAGATGCGCTGAAGACAGCCGTTAAAAAAATTCAAAGGAGAAAACAATGGCGAGAATTCCCGTCGGCGTTTTGGGAGCCACCGGCATGGTGGGACAGCATTACCTTTCCCTGCTTAAGGATCACCCCTGGTTCGAGGCGCGCTATGCCGCGGCCTCGCCGAAAAGCGCCGGCAAAGAGTACAGGGACGCGGTCGCGGGCCGCTGGCATCTTTCAGGCGGGGCGGAGCCTTCGGTCTGGTCCCTTAAAGTAGAAGACGCCAATGATGTTTCGCGCGCCGTCCTTGCGTTCAAAAAGGGCGAATGTTCCTTTGTGTTTTCCGCCCTTGAAATGGGAAAGGGCGAGACAGGGGCGCTTGAGGAGGCCTACGCCGCCGCGGGGAT
>JAITJV010000112.1 GCA_031278755.1 Treponema sp.
GGCGTATCGGTTGGGATCACCTTTGGGATAAGGAGTTCGCCGCCTGTCCAGGTAAAGACCCCCGATTCGGTGAACGAAAGGACGCCGTAATTGCTGCTCATGTAAACCGGCCCTGTGAAATAGATGGCGCCGAACAGTTCGTCCCGGCGGGCGCTTTCCTGCGCTATGATGTCGTCTACATCCATGGGAAGGGAAACAAAGAGCAATGTCCGCAGGGCGCCTCCCGGTTCGGTGTACTGGACCGCGAGGAGATTGTCGGACCTGAGGCTCATCCTGAGCGTCGATCCCTCAAAGCGCCAGGACCGGCCTCCTTCGGAACGTATTCCTGTATGGGTAAAGGTGCGGTCCAGATCGGCAAGGAAGACGCGGGCCGTCCCTGTTTCGCTGCCGGGGAAAAACCCCCAGTGTTTGGCAAGATCTTCGATGACAATACGGCGGCTGCCGGCCATGGTTCCGTAAGCCTCGGGGGACCATGTCTTTTCCAGAAGGCGGTCGAGATCGGGGTCTTCTTCCGTTTTGACGTCTTTTTCCGCGGCAAGCGTTCCGCCGTAATGTTCAAAAAGCCGCAGGCGGTAGGAAAAACAGTAGCCCCGCGTGCCGTCTTCGGCGAGGACATAATACCAGTCTCCGGGAAGGGGATCCCCCGTCGCGCCGATCGCAGGCGCGCCTTCAACCTTTTCAAGTATCTTGACGATTTCTCCGGTCCGCAGGCGGTATACCCGGCGGGAGCTGTTGTCGGGGTTTTCGCGTATGGCAAGGCCGTCCTGGATGGTTTCGCCGTAGCTTCTGGCGAACTGCGAAAAAGCATCCGCCCGTTTTTGGGCGGCCCTTTTGCTGCCGGCAAGTTCAAAGCGGGCAAGGGGAATTTCCATTTTGTCCAGGCCCTGTTCCGAACGGTAGGCTTCGGGGACGCCCACCACCCATACCTGGCTTATCGTGGATCTGATGTACACAGGGAGCACCGTCCCCGAAGGAATGGCCGGATCTTCGGTTGACCAGAGAAGCACTCCCCAGCCCAAACGGGAACAGCCCGGCGCCAGCAATACCAAAAAGCCGCACAGGACGGGGGGTATTTTTTTCAGCAGGTTAAAAGAAATCATCCACTATCCATTATATGACCTTCAATTTGTTCGTCCAGAGCCTCAGTTCATGCGAAGCCCAGTGGACGATAAGAAGGCGCAGGCGGTCGTGGGAGGAAAGTTCGTCGTCCAGAACCGTTTCCGAAAGAACAAGCTGGGCGACGGCGTGGCAGAGATCGTTGGGCAGTTCAAGGATCCACCGGGAAAGCGGCGCGCCGTTATTCTCCTTGATCAGGGCGGCCGAAACCGCCTGGAGGTTTTTCGCGTGCCAGGAAACGGCCGCGGCGGCCGATTTTCTCCGCATTCCCTTTTTCATTACCGAACTGTAAAATTCAAAGGCCGCCTCGGCTTCGTCCATGGCCAGTATTGCCGCGAGCGCGGGTTCTTCCAGATAGCGGACCAGAATGGGATAGAACTGGTTCTGCGTATCAAGGATTGCCGACATCGCAAGCACAACCTCGTCCCTGAGGTAGGGCGGCGGGTCCACAACCCTGAGAATGTCCATGAGCACCGAAAGGGAATTGGGAGATCCGTAGATGCCGAAGGCTTCAACCCCCATGATTTTGAGACGCGGGTTTTTTGTTTTAAGGATGATCTGTTCCATCTCCGGCCGGAACGCGTGATCCCCCAGCCGGGCAAGGGCGATCATCGCCTCGCCGGCGAGCATGTAATCGGTAGACGCGGCAAGTTCGCGCAAAAGGGGAATGGCGGTAAAACAGCCGTGGTTTCCCAAGATGCGGGCCGAAACATAGGCCGTCGTATAGGGGTTGTTGATAAGGTCCTGAATCAGCGCCTCCTCGGCGTCTTCGCTCAGGGTTTTAAGGGTTTCCATCGCCCGCAGCGATTCAACACGTATTGCAAGCCGCGGAGACCGCGCCCGTTCCAGCAGCCCCTTGATCGCGAGCTGCGAAGGGGTGTCGTGAAGGGCGCCCAGAAGGATTTCCTCCTCATGGGAATCGTGGGTTTTGTTGAGGCGGTCCAGGATCGAAATAGCCTGAAGATCGCGGAACGAGAACATCACCTTGAGCGCGCCGAGGAAGGGAAGCGCGCCCAGGGCGGTCATTTTTTTCTGCAGGACAAGGACGAAGATCGTCAGCCCTATGAGGATGATGTAGAGGATCTTGAAATTCCAAAATATCGGAAGGCCGGCCGCGGCGAGTATGTCCAGAAGGAGGCCCGCGAAAAAAGAACCTCCGGCCCCGGCCACGCCGAAAATCAGAAAGTAAAGAATTCCCATGTCGAGCATCATTTCGGCCGGAACAAGCCCCAGAAAATAGGTCTGGGCAATTCCTTCGGCGCCGAGGAACCCGAAGTTAAGAACGAGAAAAAGGAACGTAAGAAAAAGGATCACCGTCGTTACGTTTTCAACGCCCCCGGCGGGGAAAAAGATGATCGGGATCATGCTGACAAGGCCTATGATCACGCAGATAATAAAGATCGGCTTTGCCCCGATACGGTCCACAAGGAATTTGATAAGGAGGCCTATTATCAGGTTTCCAAGCCCGCCAAAGACGGAGTACAGGGAAACCATGCCGTCGCTCTGCATAAACACTTCCCGCGAGTAAATCACGATGAAGGCGCGCGAAACCCCCGAGACCAGGGCTACGATAAACAGTATCCATACAAAACGCCTGAGTCCCGGCTGGGTGAACGCCTCCCGGAATATGCCGATAAGGTTTATCTTTCTTCCGCCTTCCTCTCCGGGAGGTTCAGGGACTTTCTTTATCAGCGCTCCGCTGAAGACGCCGCTGGCAATGCCGGCGGCCATGATCAGCGAATAGAGGAACAGGGGCGGTTCCCGCCCAAGAAGCATGGCGACTATGAAACCCGAAAACATCCCCACGGCGCTGTTGATGATCTGGATCTGGGTCATATAGCTGCCCCTGTCCGATCCTGCCGCCATTTCGTTAAGAACGGGATTGTTTCCTATCATCCCTATCCCGCGGATGATGTGAAAAAGGGATACGCCGATAAGAATAAGGCCCAGGGCGAGGTCGCGGCGGCCCAGGGCCGCGGCAAGGGGGGCAAATACAACCGGGATCATTCCTATAGCGCGCCAGGTCCAGGCAAAGCTGAAAATACCGGTTATGGAAAAACGGCGGGCAAGGATCTTCCCCAAAGGCAGAAAGAAGAAGGAAAAGTACAGAATAGCGTTAAGGAGGCCCAAATAGGTCGCCGACGCATGCAGGCGCATGGCAAGAAGGGAGATGATACTGCCGACCAGGAAATTCCACGAGAGGGAATTAAAGACATTGAACAGATTATAGTTCTCTCTGGCTTTGCCCAGGCGGTACGGCGATAATACAGCGGTTGACATATACTCAGGGTTCTCTCTTTTATATTAGCCTTCTGTATAATGAATGGCAAGCGGGGGCGGGAATTTACTACAGCAAAAAAATACGGTACAATGAATCATGGATTTCAGCGAAATTTTTAAGCCCGGCCTTAGGGGGGAAAAGGCCGAAACCGTAAACGGCGAAAATACCGCCGGTTCCCTGGGAAGCGGAGGGCTTCCGGTATACGCAACCCCCGCCATGATCGCCCTCATGGAATTGACGGCGGCTTCCGCCGTGGACCCCCTTCTTCCCCGGGGCTGGTCAACCGTCGGGACGGAACTCAATGTCAGGCACCTTTCCGCCACTCTGCCGGGCATGGAAGTCCGGGCCGAAGCGGAACTCCTTGAAGTTGACGGGCGCCGCCTCCTTTTCAGGGTGGAAGCCTTTGACGGCGCGGGAAAGATAGGCGAAGGAACCCACGGCAGGTTTATTGTCGAAAACGACAGATTTTTGAAAAAAGCGGCGGAAAAAAAGCAGCCCCATTGAAGCGCCCCGCATAGCCGCGCCCTCTATAAAGAGGGGTTTTTATGAAAATGATAATACGAAATCTTAAGGGTTTTCGCGGCCGTTTTTGGGCCGCGGGCCTGTTTCTGGCCCTGTTTTGCGGCTGCGTGGAAATGCCGGCGCGGAATACGGCGGACGCGGCCGTTTCAGGGGTGTATGAAGGGGAAGGGACGGGTTTCCGCGGAAAAGTGCGGGTGTCCGTGGCCCTTGTCGAGGGAGGCATCGCGGAAATCACCA
>JAITJV010000195.1 GCA_031278755.1 Treponema sp.
ACGCGCCGCCCGATACCGGCGAACCGTCGCTCCCCACCACCCGTATTCCCATGATTTTTTTCCCCGGAGTCTGTCCGCGAAAAAAAACCTCACAGATCACATGGTAGAACCAGTCAACGCAGAAAAGAAGCAAAAGGACAATCCATATCCCGGCGGCTTCCCCGAGGAATTCCGTAATGATTAAAAGCCCTATATTGAAAACCCACTGAATGGCCTTGTCAATCACATAGGCGCAGGCGCGGACGGGCGGCCCCGCCGGGAAAAGGGCAAATTCAACGCCTTCGGGGGTCTGTACCCCCAGGATCGAATCGACCGGACTATACCCGGCGCCGGCGGCTGCCATCAGGCGGTTACAAACGCCGCAACTACAATACTGGCGAAAATCAGGGAAAAGGGAATCAGGGCAAGGCTGACAATGGCAAGGATTCCAAAAAATTTCCACAGGGATTTGTTGTTTTTAAAAGCCGCCTCAAGATCCTCTTCCGCGCCGCTTCTTTGATAACTGCGTATCTTCGTCCCGAAATTATAGGCAAAACGGGCGGGAAAAAACAAAAGCGCCGCGCCGATTATATAGATGAATCCAAAAAGCCCGCCCACGCCCCCGGCAAAAAAGGACGGCATATCGGAAAAATCCGACAGTTCCGAAATGAAGGCGGGAATTACCACAAGGGAAACAAGGCCGCCCAGCGCCATCAACCCGCACTGGATAAAACCGATAATACCGAGAAAACGGGCCCAGGGGGACGTTTCCCTTAAGTACCTCACCATGGCGTCGTTGAGGTTCCCCGCCGAACCGGCTGATTGAACGGGAACCGATTCCGCCTGCGGACTTTTATAGGGATTGACCGAATCAGACATGAAATTCCCTCCTGACATGCTGCAATGAATCATAGTATAAAGCATTCCGGGATTATTCAAGAACATTGAGCTTGTTTCAAAACCCGGCCGGTTCTGAAACAGCCCCGATTGTCTGTGAGCGCGGAACGGTAATTGAAACATCAGCATAAACCAAATATACTGTTTTCACGCCAAGATGGCTCAGTCGGTAGCGCGGCGCACTCGTAATGCGCAGGTCGGGGGTTCGATTCCCCCTCTTGGCTGAACCGTAATTCTTTATGCGATAAAGAGTTACGGTAGAAACTGCCGGACAGCCGGCGTTTCTAACAATTACGCGAAACATAAAATGGCGCACGGACGGGCGGCGCGGCGGCCTTCCATGCGGAGCCAGCCGTGTTTTTTGGCGGAACCTGCCCGGAAACTCAAGTTTCCAAACAACTTTAACAGTACCCACAATATCGCCCTATTGACATTCTTTCCCCATGGTAGTAAAAGCCCCTTATGATCGCGTCAAAAAATACTTTTCCTGTTCTTTTCCCCGCCGCCCTTTTTGCCGCGCTTTTTCTCTGCGCGGCCTGTTCCGCTTCCAGGGACCGCGTTGCCGACGGGTACTTTACCGCTGAAGCCGCCGAATACGACAGCCACGGATGGAAGGAATTCGTCTCGCTTTACATGAACAACGGAAGAATTATCACCGTGGAGTACAATGCGAAGAACGCCAGCGGCTTTATCAAGTCCTGGGACATGGACTATATGCGCCGCATGAACGCGAAAGACGGCACCTACCCGAACAGGTACACCCGCACCTACGCGCTCGCCCTTCTTAACCGCCAGCACCCCGGACGCATAGACGCGCTTGCGGGAGCCACCGAGTCATGGCACGCCTTCAGGCTCCTTGCGGCGGCGGCTATGGTACAGGCGGAGAAAGGGGATAAAAGAACGGCGCTTGTGGAGATTCCCGGACAGAAGGAGTGAATTTCCGCAGGGCGGGCCGCGCCGGGAAAGCGGCGCTATTTCTTCCGGCGCGAATTAACGAAGCGTGAAAAGTCGTTGATGTTTTTTACAATTATCCTGTCGGGGTACATTTCCATGCGCCGCTGGGCGACAAAGTGGCTCAATGTTTCCCTTGTTTCAACTATGCTCATCCCCGCCCAGTGGGCTATATCGTCCACCGTGGTTTTAAATTCCCGCGCTTCCGTCGTCCTGTCCAGGCTGGCCTGGGTTTCATCCAGCATAAGGAAAACGTCCGCTATCTTGGCCTGGGGTTCATCCAGGGTGAGAATCATAAAACGCCGCTTGGAATCGTAGATCCTTTTGGAAAACATGCGGAGGAGCTTTAGGGCGATCTGCGGATTTCCCAGCATGAGAATTTCAAAATTCTGGCTGTTGAATTCCAGCACTTTGACTACATCCAGCGCTATGGCCGTGGCTGAACGGGGGGATTGTTCCAGTATGGCCATCTCGCCGAACATCTCCGAAGGCTGGAGTATATCAAGGGTTTTTTCTATATCGCCGATGATCTTTACCAGCTCCACCCGTCCCGACTGGATCAGGTAAAAGGTATCCCCCGGTTCGAATTCGGAGAATATCATTTCACCAGACTGAAAAGTCCGGGCAAAGCGGCCGAACGCCGCAAGGTCCATCGCCACCTACGCCTCCAGTGCCTTGAGGGCCCGTTTTGCTTTTACGGTTGTTCCATCGTCGTCATCGGCTGACATGGAAAGGATCTTTTTGTAGAAGGCCGCCGCCTGATCCTTTCTGCCGTTTTTCTCGTAGGACTGCCCTATGAAGAAGATCGCATCGCGGAGATCCGGATGCCGCGGATACTTGGTGAGCATCATCGTGTAGTACTTGATGCAATCGTCGAACTTGTTAAGTAAGAAAAGACACCGGCCTATCTCGTATGAACTTTTCGCCGCGTATTCGGGATCCTCGTCGGCGTCCACGATCTTTTTGAAGGAAAGATACGCCTGCTGGTACTTTTCCTGCGAGATAAGGCTGACCGCGTCATAATACGCCTTTGCCGTATTGGTAAGCTCGCCCTGCGGCTGGGACGGCGCGCTGAAGGCCGGTTCTTCCGCAGGCTGCGGGATCCGCGCCGCCGCCGGGGCGGCGTGAACAGGACCCGCCGCAATGGGCGCGGGGCCTTTGCCGTCGCCGTACCGGGCAAGCGACGTTTCAGCCAGTTCCAGGTACCTGGCGGCCTGCTGTGCGTTACGCCCCGCCGGATAATAGGTAAGATAGCGGCTGAACACGTATTTGGCCTGGGTAAAACGCTTGTTTTTAAGGTAGTATTCGCCCACATTGTAGAGGCCCGCTTCGGGATTCGCCTCTTCTTTTTCCATAAGGCTGGAAACCTGGCGGTGTATGCGCCGCATCTGGTTGGAGAAAACCTTGAGCATCTTCATGACGATACGGGTATTGGCCATGGCCAGAGCTTCAAACTCGGAGACCGAAAAAGCCATAATGGAAGCGTCGGCAATGGCTATGGCGTTTTCTTCCCGGGGATAGCGTCCCAGGGCCGACTTGACCCCGAAAAATTCACCGGGCTGTACAAGGTCATGTACGTCCGTTCCCTTTTCAATATCCTGGTAGACCAGATTCACCGCGCCTTTCTGGAGAATAAACACCTTGTCCGCGACGTCGCCCTGAAAATAGATGAGTGAACCTGAACGGTACTGAAGCGGCTTGGGCATATTTCCTACGGCTCCGGTTCAAAGGGTAAAAAATCAAGTATCTTCTTAAACCCGATTTTCCTCCGGGCTTCCCTGTAAAGCCCCGCGGGATCTCCTTTAACAAACATGGGGCGGCCCGCCACGGTTATTTTGGAATAAGCCTTGGGAAGATTTCCCCCAAAGATATCAAGAAAACGCAGTTCCCCGTATATGGGCGTTCCGGCCAGAACAAGGAGTTCAATATCCTCCATGGAAGCCTGCGCAAAATTTTCATAGGGATCGTCAAGACGGCCCTTGAGGACTACGACGTCGCCCAGCTTGCCTTCATCCAGCGCGCCTATCCTGTCCTGCATCCAGAACGCCTGCGCCGCGTTGACCGTTACCATTTTGAAAATTGTTTCGGCGGAAAGATCTTCGCCGTACATCTTCCGGTACAGCCCGCGGTCGTATTTTATTTCCGCAAGCAGGTTGGCCGACCCTGTGGCGGAAGAATCGGTGCCTATGGTTACGTTGACCCCCGCCTTCAGCATCTTCCGTATTTTGCAGGTTACGTTGAACATGAACATGTTGGAAAAACCGCACCATGAAACGCTTGCCCCCGCCTTTGCGACTTTCTTTATGTCATCGTCGCTGAAACCTATGCAATGAACAAGAAGGCAGTGCTTATCCAGCACCTTTAGTTTTTCCAGCGCCTCCACCCCGTGAAGAGCCTCTTCGTCAAAGCCTTCGGCAAGATGGGTGATAAAGGGCCAATTATTGTCAACCGCCCGTTTGTGTTCGATTTCTACGCCGTCCCCCCATTTAAGATCGTAGGAGGAAACCTCGTGGGCAAGGCCGTATTCAAGGATAGCCCGGACGGGCAGGGTGGGAAGTATTGTCGAATTGAGTTTCTGTGGAAAATGATCGTTGACGGTTGTTACCCCCGAAAAGAGGCACTTAAATCCGGAAATGGCGTAGAGTTCTTCCCTTGTCAGTTTGGACCGCTCCCTGAACGTCTCCGACGCCTTAAGATCGTTATCCCAGGGAAGCCATGTAAGATAGAAAATTCCGGGCTTGGGACCGACGGCGGGACGGTAATTTCCCTGCAGATGATCGTGGGTATTAATTAACGAAGGGTACACGATCGAATTGTTTCCTAAATCTACCGTTACCCCCTCTCCCGGGGGAACGATCTTCTCCCCTTTTATTCCCAAATCGCCGCTGCGGGGAGTTTTACCGGCTGTAACGAGCACACCCTTCTTTAAAGTAAAATCAGACACCTGGGAACCGTCCTTTTACCACTCTACCATTCTATTCTATGATCGAGAACTGGTTGCGTCAACGATCGCAAACTACTATCCTGCTATTATCGGTAGAAATCCCCTTTTTTTGACCCGCTTCGGTA
>JAITJV010000241.1 GCA_031278755.1 Treponema sp.
GTCGACTTTGCCTGCGAACATTCCCGCTTTCGGATTGCCGCACAAGCGGCTTCCATACAGCCGGAGCGCTAGATGAAATCGTCTTAAAATTTCTGGAAATTTTCATAAAAAGCGATTGACAAATACGATACACTATCGTATAACGGAGCTTATGAAGGTAGCCGCTATAATTGACGATACATTGGCAAACACTGTAAAGGAATTTACCCATGGCTGCCGTTACCGGGGCGATAACTATCGCCCCCAAGGATCGGACGGTAATTTCTAAATTATCGGAAACATTTATCCAAAATAGGGATGATGGAAATAATAATAGAGGCAGGATTATATTCAGGTAAAAATCAACAACCTCGCCCTAAATGGACGAGGTTGTTGTTATTGTATTCGGGTTTCATACTTTTATAACCGCGGCAGAGCGCACAAACACAGTTTGCGGCGGGGTATGAAACCTTCATGTACTTTGCGAAATCCAGTCTTTGATTCGTGTGGAGGATAGATTTATGCAATTGGGAATAATAGTTAATCTCCGGCCGGACATCGAAGAGAGTTTTCGCCAGCTTAAGGAAACCGGTCTTTCCGGCTGTCAGCTTTCGGCTTGGGATGAATCCCTCTTTACCGGGGAAATAGCCGAAAAGATAAGATCCCTGACCAAAGAACTGGGAGTAAAAATATCCACATTCTGGTGCGGCTGGCCGGGGCCTCAAGTCTGGGATTTTTATGAAGGGCAGCTCACCCTGGGGCTGGTTCCTCCGGAATACCGGCATGTCCGTGCGGAGGTCCTTAAAAGAGGTTCGGATTTCGCGAAGCTGCTGGGCGTGGATCAGTTGGCTACCCATGCGGGTTTTATTCCGGAAAATCCTAACGATCCTGCTTACCATGGGACGGCGGCGGCCCTGCGGGATGTATTGGCGCGTTGCCGGAAAAACGGGCAGAAGCTTCTCTTTGAAACAGGCCAGGAAACTCCCGTAACCCTCAGGCGGCTTATGGAAGATTTGGGGAATCAGGATGTGGGAATCAACTTTGATCCGGCGAATCTTCTCATGTACGGCAAAGCCAATCCGGTTGATGCCCTGGATATACTCGGCAAATATGTTCTGGATGTTCACGCCAAAGACGGGGAATATCCTGTGGATGGACGGAATTTAGGGGAGGAAAAACCTCTGGGCAAGGGAAGGGTTGATTTTCCCCGGTTCATTGCCCGGCTTAAGGAATTGGGGTATGACGGCCCGGTTACCATCGAACGGGAGATTTCCGGCGGGCGGCAAAGAAAAGATATCCTGGACGCAATACAACTGTTGAAAGGGCTTCTTTGAAAAAGGCGGCAAAAAGTACGGACAAAACGATGCCCCGGCTTTATCTTGACCTTCCGCCCCAAAACTATGGAACCGGCGTTTTCCGGAGCGACGGCGCCGGGATAGCCGGTAATTTCGGGATTGGGCTTTTTTATAAAGGAGCTGAATTCTGGCATCCATAGAATAGAATCGTTCAGAAACTGAAGTTTCTAAACAACTCCAATCAAGAGCCTGCGGCTGCCTTTGCCGTATTGAGGGTTTCATGGGGCTGCCCGAAAGGTTTGAAATTTTTCGGACGGCTTCCTTGGTACGGTATTTGCGTACTGTTTCAACGAAACGGGAGCAAATGCGGACTGTCCGGGAAATCAACTTCCCGGACAGCCCCATCTTCATCGGCCTATTCACCGAACGCCGTTTTTTTGATATACTTGAAATATGGCAGCTCCCCTTGGTGTTGATCCTTCGCCCATACAAAAGGCGGAACTTTTTTCGACTCTTTTGCCCAAAGAAATCGAATTTGTCATTGCCCGGTCCGGTATACTTCAGCTCCGCAAAGGAGGACATCTCTTTTCTCCCGGAGAAAAAGCCGAACATTTTTACATGCTGGTTAAAGGCGGCATACGTGTTTACAAGCCCCGCAGCGACGGCGGTGATGATGAAATGGCCCGTTTTACCCCAGGCGATGCTATAGGGGATTTCGACTTTGCCCGCGGCGCGGCTTACGATGCGTATGCCGACGCTACAGAAGATTCGGAACTCATTATGTTTCCCGGCTATGGGCTTTCCATGGAAGACTTTGCCCTTGAAGAGCCCCACGCCATTTCCCGCATCCTCCTCAGCGCTATAGTCATGGTTACGGGCCGTATCAAATCGACCCAAAAAGAATTTGTGAAGAATATGTCCTGGGTACAGGAACTTCACCGCCGGGCCTATGAAGATCCCGGTACGGGATTGTGGAAGCAATCTTTTCTAACCGATGAAATCAACCGTATTCTTGAAGATCCGACGGCCCTTATCATGCTGAAGCCTGACCGTTTCAAAATCCTTGTTGATTCCCGCGGACACGGCGCGGGGGACGAAGCCATGGTCCGTATCGCCGCCCTTCTGCGCAATGTTACCCGCCGTACCGGACGGGGCTGGCCGCTCAGGTTCAAAAGCAACGAAGTTGGGGTTCTTGTCAATAAGTGTACGCTGGCGCAGGCGGAAAAAATTGCTTCGGATCTGCACAACTCCATTGCGGCCCTGCCGCCGGTTCCCGCAAAGGGCGCCGTGCCGGCTTTTCTCTTTACCGCCGCTGTTGCCTACGCTGTCTGGCCTTTGGACGAAGCGTCATGGGAAAACCTTTTCAGAGGAACTTACGATCTTCTTATGGACACCTGGAAAGCCGGGGGTAATACGATAGTCCACTATAAAAAGAGAGCAGATAAATGATCGATTCTCCCATCACTGATCCGGTACTGGTTAAATCCCCCCTTTTTGCCAATATGAGCGAATTGGAATTTAACGCGGTTACTGCGTTTCTGGAACGCTGCAGGATCAAAAAAGGAACTACGGTTTTTAAGGAAGGCGATACGGGCGAAGATATGTATATCTTTCTTGCCGGTTCTCTCAGCGCCTTTGTATCCCAGTCCGACGGAACCGAGCGATGGCTCTTTGACATCAGGAAAGGTGATTTTTTCGGGGAAATGTCCGTCATTGCCCATGAGCCCAGGTCCGCAACCCTCACCGCCAAAGAAGATACGGATATCATGGTCCTGCAGGGAATAGATTTTTACCGTATTATTTTTGAACATCCCATGATAGGGGTAAAAATGCTCAAAGCCATAGAATCGGTCCAGAACCAGTGGCTGGATCAGACCTCCCGGCATTTAAGCGATCTTATGCGGTGGGGTGAGACCGCCCGCCGCCGGGCCATAACCGATGAACTTACCGGTCTTCACAACCGGCGTTTCCTGGAAGAGTCCATAAAAGACCGTTTTGATCATGGATCGGTAGGACTGCGTAAAATGTCTCTTATGATGATGGACCTTGACAGGGTTCATTTGATAAATGAACGCCACGGCCCCCAGGGAGGCGATCAGGTGATCATCGCTGTGGCGGATATACTGCGCTCCGTGATGCGTTCAGGCGACATAGCCGCCCGCCTGTCGGGCGACGAGTTCGCCGTCCTTCTTCCCGACACCGATTCCGGCGAAGCAAAAATGGTAGCCGAACGCATACGGGAATCCGTTATGAATAAAGAAGTCATGGTCCCCAAAAGCCCCGGCCTTGCCGAAAAAGTCTCCATAAGCATACGCACCAGCATCGGCATATCCGTCGCCCCTACCAACGCCAAAAACATGGAAAGCTTTCTCTTTACCGCCGACAGCGCCCTCCGCAAAGCCAAAGATCTGGGCCGGAACCGCGTCGAATTTGCGGGCTAAAAAATTTCATCGGCCTCTCTTCCCCCGGTAAGCCCCTGCAGGCTACGATGACTCGATCGGTTCGTCGCTGGTTTCTATTTCGGAAACCGGCATGCCGCTGTCGCCCGCACGGGAGCGTCCCGTCAGCCTTTATCCGTTTAAAATCTATTACAATACGGAGGCTTCCGTGTGTGCTAGTCAAGAGGAACGGGAATTATATAGTATAGCAGCATGGGAAAGAAAATACGGGTAGGAATCCTTGCAGGCGGAAAGTCTGCGGAACATGAAGTGTCCCTGCAGTCCGCTAAAAACGTGGTTGACGCCCTTGACAGGGAACGTTTTGAGCCTGTGCTTATTGGTATTGACAAGGGCGGCCGCTGGCTTTTGCTTGATCACCGGGACTTTCTTTTAAACGAAAATGATCCCAGGCGTATCAGCCTCCGTCCGTCGGGAAATCCGGCGGCTCTGCTCCCCGATAACGAGGGCGTCATTGCAGGCGCGGACGGAGCGCGCACGGCGGTGGACGTGATCTTTCCCATACTGCATGGCCCCTATGGGGAAGATGGAACCGTTCAAGGGCTTCTTAAGGCCGCGGGTCTTCCCTTTGTGGGGCCTTCCGTACTTGGCTCCGCCCTGGGCATGGATAAAGATGTTATGAAGCGCCTGCTTCGGGATGCGGGCGTCCCCATAGGAAAATTTCTCGTCCTTTCTTCGCATGAAAAGGCCCCTTCGTTTGATGAAGCCGCGGCGGTTCTGGGCAGTCCCGTCTTTGTAAAGCCCGCGAACATGGGTTCTTCCGTCGGGGTTTCCAAAGTCAATAACAATGAAGAATACCGCACCGCGCTTGCCGATGCCCTTGTGTACGATACGAAAATCATACTGGAAGAATACATACGGGGAAGGGAAATCGAATGCGCCGTACTGGGAAACGAACACCCCGCCGCGTCGGTTCCCGGCGAAGTAACTTCATCCCACGAATTTTATTCCTACGATGCAAAATACATTGATGAAAAAGGGGCTGTCCTGGAAATTCCCGCGCGCCTTTCCGCCGAAACCACAGGGCAAATACAGGCGCTTGCGATTAAAACATTTACCGTCCTTTGCTGCGAAGGCCTTTCACGGGTGGATTTTTTCCTCCGTGAGGACAACGGCCTTCCGGAAACCTCCCGCATCATCGTCAATGAGATCAACACCATACCGGGCTTTACCAGAATAAGCATGTACCCCAAACTCTGGGAGGCAAGCGGCGTTTCGTATACGGAACTGGTTACAAGGCTCATCGATCTTGCGCTGGAGCGCTTTGAAAGGGAAAAGACCCTCAAGACCAGCATGATATGACTATATTATAATGTATAAAAGACAATGTGGAAATATATATGGTCGTATACGGTTGAACCAGGCATACCAGGATGAATAATCCCCTTATCAGGCCGTATTTAAAATGGGCCGGAGGCAAAAGGCAATTGCTGCCTGAACTAAAGAAACATCTCCCCAAAGATATAAGCAGCTATACATATTATGAACCTTTTGTCGGGGCCGGGGCTTTGTTTTTTGAATTGCAGCCCGGGAAAGCTGTTGTCAATGATTTTAACGATCAATTGATTTTGACATATACCGTTATAAAAAACAACGTTAAAGAACTTGTTGAATTATTGCAGAATCACGAGCGCAGGCATAGCGCGGAATACTATTATGAAATCAGAAACATGGACAGGAATACAGCAAAATTCAATACATTGACAAATACAGAGAAAGCCGCCCGTTTGATATATCTGAATAAAACCTGTTTTAACGGCCTGTACCGTGTGAATTCCCGCGGCTTTTTTAATGTACCGCTGGGGAAATATAAAAATCCCGCCGTTTGTGAGGAAATTGTATTGCGCCAAATCGGTAATTATCTTAAATCAAATGACATTGATATTTTAAACAATGATTTTGCATGTGCGGTTTCATCAGCCGCTGAACAGTCCTTTATATATTTCGATCCGCCTTATCATAGCCCCGGTAAAAACAATTTTACCGGTTATCAGGCGGGCGGCTTCGGGGACGATGAACAGCGGCG
>JAITJV010000255.1 GCA_031278755.1 Treponema sp.
GTTACTATAGGGGGTGAACTTATCACTTATTAACGACATTTCAAGTCGTAAAATTTGACAAAACAGCCTCAAAGGTTTAATATCCATCCTGCGGGGAGCACAACACACCCTGCCGGAACTTCGGTCCGGGCTCTGCATCGCGGTTGTTGATTGTCTCCGCTCTTATGACGGGAGCAGTAAAAGGCAGGTAAAATCATGAACGAAAAAATCCATCTTATAGGGAACGCTCACATTGACATTTTCTGGCTCTGGCCATGGGAAGAAGGCTTCCAGGAAATCAGGGCGACTTTCGCGTCCGCCCTGGACCGCATCAGGGAACACGACGGGTTTGTTTTTACTTCCGCATGCGCGTATTACTACAGCCTGGTTGAAACCACGGATGTTGATCTCTTTGATCGCATCCGGGAAGCAGTCAGGGCCGGACGCTGGCGCATCGTGGGAGGCTGGTGGCTCCAGCCGGATTGCAACGCCCCTTCCGGGGAATCCTTCGCCCGTCACGGGCTTTATGGCCAGCGTTACTTCAAGGAAAAGTTTGGTATTACCGCAAAAGCCGGATACAATGTCGATTCTTTTGGCCACAACGGAAACCTGCCGCAACTGCTGAAAAAGGCCGGCCTCGATTCTTATGTTTTCATGAGGCCCATGCCCCATGAAAAGCCCCTGCCCTCTGTGCTCTTCAAGTGGGTAGGCATCGACAATTCCACGGTGCTTGCCCACCGGCTTATGGTGAGCTACACCTCGGCTGCCGATTGGGGTGATGGGCTTGTTATGAAAATCGCGGAACACGAGAAAGCCGCGGAAACGGAAAGAAAGCCTGTCATGTGCTTCTACGGCGTGGGGAATCACGGCGGGGGCCCTACCAGGCAGAACCTTAAAACCATCGATGAATTAATAGCCCAAGGCCGTCCGCTGCTTTACAGCGACCCCCAGGCTTACTTTGAAACAGTTTCGGATCTGCCGGGAATTCCAGTTGTAAGGGATGAACTGCAATATCATGCCATCGGTTGTTATTCCTCCCTGAGCGGTGTTAAACGGGCCAATAACAATACCGAACAGCAGCTTATGGCTGCGGAAAAGATGCTCGCTGTCTCCAGCTGTTCCGATAAAGAAGCTGCCGAAAATTCCGCGGGCCTTAGGGCGGGATGGAAAAAAACACTGGCCAGCCAGTTCCACGATTCCCTTGGGGGATGTTCTATACCGGAGGCATACCCCAAGATCTTGGCTGCGTATGCCTGGGCTTATGAAACCGCCAACCAGATGTCGGTGGTCCTTTTTCAACGGCTTGCGGCGAAGGTTGCGACTTTTAACAACGCTTCAACCGTTATTGTATGGAACCCTCATCCCTGGACGGTTTCTGACACACTTGAAGTAATCGGCGCCGCCGACAAAGTCTTTGACAGCCGCGGGAGGGAAATTCCCTTTGAGCTCATACCCACAAGCGCCGTAACCACGGGTTTTTTTGCCGCGGCGCTCCGTTTCAACATAAAACTTCCGCCCCTGGGCTATACTTCTTATGGTCTTGAAAATCTGACGGCCAGCCTTGAGATTAAAAAATTTCTGGAATTTCAATATAGCCGTACTGCTTCCAATCGCGTCAGGTCCCGGGACTGGGAACTTGTCATTGACAGGGAAAGCGGTTTTATCACTTCCTTTTATAACAACAAAGAGAAGATTGAATTTCTGGGGGGGCAGGGTATAGGCCCCGTTATCATAGATGACGAGTCAGATACCTGGACCCATGCCCTTTCCTCCTACAAGGGCGCCAAACGAAAGATGAATTTGGAATCTTACACTCTTGTATCCCAAGGGCCGGTATCAACTGAATATGAAATTATCTACAGGCTTTTTAACAGTACCGTAATTCTGAGAGCCGTTTTAAACGGCGAAGCGGGAAGGCTGGATCTCCGGGTGAGGGTCATCTGGAACGAACACCACCGGCTTCTGAAAATGTGTGTGGGATCGGCTTTTGGCGGCGGGACTTTTACATCGGAAATTCCCTACGGGGCTGTTGAACGGGCCGCGGACGGGACGGAATGGCCTCTCCAGCGCTGGGCAAAACTTTCATCCGAAAAGGCGGCGTTGGCGGTATTGAACGACGGGATCTATTCAGGCAGCGCGGAAAAAGGCAGCCTTGACCTTACCCTGCTCAGAAGCCCGGTTTATGCCCATCACGAGGACCAGCATCCCCGGCCGGATATTTACCATCGTTATATAGATCAGGGAGAGCATGAATTTTATCTGCGGCTTTTGGGCTGTTTTAATGCGGATGGTTTCCAGAGCATGAGCAATGATGAAATTACCCGCCGCGCCCTGGAACTGAATCAGCGGCCTCTTTATGTGATTGAATCACCGCATGGGGGGAAATTTCCGGCTGAATTTAGTTACTGCGCGGTTAAAGAAGGTTCATCGGCTCTTATTAGTACCATAAAACGCGGTGAAGACGGTGACGGCTGGATAATAAGGGCCGTCGAAGCCGGGGGCAAAGAGACCCTGGCTGAAATTGATTTTACCTGGCTCGGGGTTAAAGCCTCTTTTTCTTTTTCTCCTTATGAGATCAAAACCATCAGGATAGCGGACAAGGACAAACAGATTACGGAAACAAATTTACTGGAATTTTAGCCGGAATTGTTCCGAAATGCCGGATCCCGGAACCGGCTGGCAGCCTGATTGAACTAAAACTATTTACAAAAAAACTAACCACAAAGGCGAAGAAGGCGGAAAGGGATAGAATATTTGAGTCTTCCTTGTTTTTCTTCTGCCTTCTTCGCTGTTTTCGCCTTTACGGTTAAATTCTTTGTATGCCGCCTTTCTGATTAGCCCCGAACAGGGCTTACCTCTCCGGCCCCGTCAAGACAGCGCCGCAGCGCCTGACCCCCGCATCAATGTTCATTTTTGTTATGTTTTATTTGGTTTAGTTTATTTTGCTCTTGCATATTATTTGGTCTTATTGTATTATACCTAAAATTATGTATCCTTAAGGAGGAAATAATGAAAGGTATAATGAAAAACGGGAGGGCCCTGAGAAAGGCCGTAGTCTCGCTGCTGGCCCTGTTCCTGTGCGGGGGGGCTCTCTTCGCGGGGGCCAAAAAGGACGCGGCGCCGGCGGCGGAAGAAGCCAAACAGCCGGTCACC
>JAITJV010000143.1 GCA_031278755.1 Treponema sp.
AAGTTTTGGAACAGCAGCCTGTTATTTCTTCTATTTTAAACAAGTTTCCCTCCCTTTTCAATATATCAAAAAAAAGCGATAATTCAGAGTATGGATAAATTAGACTATCAATCTGGAAACAGATCCGAAAGAAAGGCGCCTTTTTTATGGATTGTCTCGACGCTGGTTCTCTGCGCCGTTTTTGTCCTTGCGTCTGTTCCCCCGGTTATCGCCCAGGACAGGGACGGCGGCGGGAAAAGCGCCGATTCCGCCGGACAGAACGCTTCACCCCAAAATGTCCGCAGGTATACCTCGATTATTCAGAATGTCTTTGACTTTATTCAGCGGCACTATGTGGAAGAGGTCGATCCGCAGTTGGTCTTTGAAGGCGCCATGACCGGCATGTTCAATGCCCTGAACGATCCCTATTCAAGTTTTTTGCCGGAATCGGAAATGGCCGATCTTAACGACACCACCCAGGGGAGCTTTGGCGGTGTAGGTCTTTACATATCAAAACCTGTTGGGGAGAACGCCGACGGCAGGCCGCCCTACGTTGAAGTGGCCTCGCCCATTGAAGATACGCCGGGCTGGCGGGCAGGGATTAACCCCGGGGATTTCATCATCGAGATCGACGGGGAATCTACCGACAAGCTCACTATGGACGAAGTGCTGGCACGGCTGCGGGGAAAGCCCGGCCTTGATGTCAAGCTCCTCATCCGCCGCGGTGAAAAACTTGAATTCCCCGTTACCCTTACCAGGGCGATCATTGAGGTTCCTACCACAAAGCACGCCATGATCGGCGATACGGGCTACCTCAAGCTCATCACCTTCACCCCCATGACGGCCAACCGCGCCAAAGACGCCATTGCCGAATTCAAATCGGAAAACTACAGGAGCCTGATACTGGATCTGCGGAACAACTACGGCGGCCTTCTGAATTCGGCGGTTGATATTTGCAGTCTCTTCCTTGACGGAGGAGTGGTGGTCAGCACCAAATCGAGAATCCCCGCCGAAAACCATGTATTCAGCAGCCGGGGCCCTGCCCTGGTTTCCGCCGATATTCCGATAATCGTACTCATCAACCGCGGTTCCGCCTCGGCCTCGGAAATTGTCGCGGGGGCCCTCAAGGACCGGGGGCGCGCCTACCTGGTAGGGGAAAAATCCTACGGCAAAGGTTCGGTGCAGCAGGTCTATCCGATTGATACCGCCGGCTTCAAGATCACCACGGCCCGCTACTACACGCCCAGCGACGTAAACATCGACAAGATCGGCATTCCCCCGGATAGGGAAGTCAAGTTCCCCGATTTTACCGACGCCGATGCGGAACAGCTCAACGCCCTGATCAAGGCCAACAGGATCGCCCCCTTTATCGAGGCGAATCCCAAAGCAGACGCCGCCGGGATTGACGCCTTTGCCCGTACCCTGACAAGGGACTACAAGCTGGATCTTTCCCTGCTCAAGCGGCTTATCAGAAACGAGCAGAACCGTACAAGTATTGCGCCGGTGTATGATCTTGAATACGACGTACAGCTTCAGGAAGCGCTGAAGGTACTCGGGGACGGCAGCTACCCTGCCCTTATGCAGAGTACCAAGACCCTCAAGGCCCTTCAGGAAGAAGCCTCCTCGGATCTGCCCCTGGCTTCATAAACCGTGAAACGCTTCATTCTGAGCGGCGGGCCGGACAGGAACGGAAGGATACGGCTTGAGGGTGATGATTACCATTACCTTGTCCGGGTACGGCGCCTTGCTCCGGGCGAGGCCTTCCCCGCCCTGCTCCCCGGCGGCGGCGAGGTTCTGGTGCGGGTGTGTTCCACCGGCGGCGGGACGCTTAGGGGCGAATGTCTCCCGGCGGAACCGGCCGCGGCTGCGCAAGGTTTCCCGCCTGCCGGGGCGGAGGACGGCCTGCCTCCCATCATTCTTTTCCAGGCCCTGCCCAAAAGTGAAAAAATGGATCTTATTGTACGCCAGGCCGCCGAAGGGGGCCTGGCGGAAATAGTTCCCTTTGCTTCGGAATTTTCGATTCCAAAAATCGGGGGCCCCGGGGGGCAGAAAAAAGCGCGGTACGCCCGCTGGGAACGAATCGTCAAAGAAGCGCGCCAGCAAAGCGGCTCTTCCGTGCTTACTTCCGTGCGTCCGCCCCTGGACATTGACGCGCTCTTTGCCTATTGGGAAGAATTGAAAAGGGCCCATCCCGGCGCCCTGGGGATTCTGTTCCATCATATACCCCTTGAACAGGCCAGCCTCCACGGTTATCTTGATAAGGATCCCAAAATTGTGGCGCTGGCCCTTGGCCCCGAAGGAGGTTTTTCCCCTGCCGAAACGAAACGCTTTCTGGCGGCGGGCTTTAAACCCCTGACCATAGGCAATTCGGTTTTGCGTACTGAAACCGCGGCGCTCTACGGAGCTGCGGCAGTACGGATCATTTTATTGGAGAAGAATTCGTGGGAAATACGACATCCCCGGCACGGGAACGGGTAAATCTGTTAAGGGTTCCCCTGGATATTGCCGCCCCCGACCAGCTTGGCCCCCTGGTGTATGAACTTCTGGCGTTCGGCAAAGAACAGAACATCGTACTCCTTTCGCTCTGGGATCTGCTTCGCGCCCGGCGGAGCGGGGAGTATCGCACCTATGTGTTGAACGCCTCCCTGGTTGTTCCCATTTCCAAAAGCCTCGTAAGCGGCCTCCGTTTTCTTACGGGAAACAAAGCCGTTCGTTATATGCCCTTCGATTTTGTGATAAACCTCCTCACCATTTTGGAAAGCCGCGAGCACTCGATCTATTTTCTCGGCGGCAAAAAACAAATTCTGCGGAAGGCGGAAAAAAACATCCGCGAGACTTTCCCCCGGCTGCGTATTGTAGGGCGTTACATCGGCGCATTTAAGCGCCAGGAGGAAGCCACTATTATCGAAGCGATCCGAAAAGCCTCTCCCTCGCTGCTTCTTGTCGGCAAAGGCGTCCGGGGCGGCGAACAGTGGATCGCCCGGAATAACGCCCAGCTTGGCCGCGGGCTGCGGCTCTGGTGCAGCGATCTTTTCGATATATTCGCGGAACGCAGAAAACGGCCCTCCCGCGCCGCCTTTGACCACGGCCTTGAATGGATAGGCTACTGTTTTCAGAACCCCTTCCGGTTTTTCAGAATATTTCCGTACCTGTATTACAAAATTCTGCTGCTGGCCTATAAACTTTTTGTAAAATGAGCAGGGCGAGGGCCTTTACCCGGCGCCTAAAGCCCGGCGGACCTTAGTATTTAGTGTCTGTCCACAAAGTCGGTTACTTTGCGGACAGACCTTGCATTTTCTCGCCTAAAGGCTGCGAAAATGCGAATTTCAAGGTAGTCTGTCTATAATGTGTCTACATTATAGACAG
>JAITJV010000311.1 GCA_031278755.1 Treponema sp.
GGCCGAACATGATAAAGGGCAGGCCGGGAAATTCTTTTGCTACAAGATCATGGAGGCTTTTTTCATCCTCGGTAGTGGTAAGGTAGCCTTTGGCGCCGTAATCCCCCCAGGTGTCGGAATCCGCGGCGGTTTTGCCGTGTCCAACATGATCATCGGCGCATACTACAAAACCCGCCTCATTCAACTTGAGGATAAGATGAAGATAACGGCGGGAATGTTCCCCAAGGCCGTGAACAACCTGCACAACGGCTCTGGGTTTGCGTATAGAGGTGTAAAGCCACGCCTTCACCTTATCCCTGCCGTTGTACGACGAAAAACTCAATTCTTTAAGCGCCATGACAGCCTCCCGAAACTCCGTTTTATCGAATCGTAAAAATCCTGTATAAAGTTTCAGGCGCTTTTTGAATATTGTCAAGAAATAAAAAGGGAGAAACGAAAACCGGCCGGGTCTCAGGAGATTCCCGCTGTATTTTTCTTTATTGTATGATACTCTTGGGGCCATGGCCCGCCGGATGGTTTTACGGAATTTCCGTGTCGTTGATGAAAATACCGACATGACAGGCTCCGTATTGATTGAGGATGGAATAATCAGGGAAGTAAGCGCCGGGGCGGTTGATGACGGCGCCGCGGCCGTGATCATTGACGGGAGAGAACTGCTGTCAGGACAATCGGACGCGGAAAGTCCGCCCCTCCTTATGCCCGCCTTTATCGATCTCCACGCGCACTTTCGGGATCCGCTTTCAGGCAAAAACCTTCCCCCGGAAACTATTGAATCCGCCTGTCTTGCGGCGGCGGCCGGGGGCTTCGGGACGGTCGTCTGTATGGCGAACACAAAGCCGCCGGTCGACACCGCCGAAAAAGCCCTTGTTCTGAAAAAACGCTCCGATGCTTTGGGCCTTATCGATCTGTACCCTGTTCTTTCCCTTACAAAAAATATGGAAGGAAAAGAACTTTCCGGAATCACCGGACTGCGGCCGTGCGCGGATCCGCGCCGGACAGCCGGCGAGGGCACCTATGTTCCCCTTATGCTGTCCGAAGACGGCAGGGACGTCCACGACGGCGGCCTTTTTCTTGCCGCCATGAAAGAAGCGCGGAGGCTGGGCATCCCCGTTTCATGCCATTGCGACGCGGGGGGGGCCGAAGCGGAAGAGGCGAAGGCCGCGGGAAAACCCCGCGCTGTGTGGAGCCGTATCGAAGAAAACAACGCCGTGCGGCGGGCCATAGAGACGGGAAGAGAAGCCGGTTGTCATGTGCATATCGCCCATGTGTCAACAGGGGAAGCGGCGGAAATGATACGCCGGGCGAAGGCGTCCGCCGGCCGGAACGGGACGGGCTTTACCCTCACCGCCGAAGCCGCGCCCCACCATATCGCCCTTACCGAAGAAGACGCGGAGCGCCTCGGCGGGGAATCATTCGGCCGCGTGAATCCTCCCCTGCGTACCGAGGCGGACAGGCAGGCGCTTATCGCGGCGATCGTCGACGGAACCATAGACGCAATCGCCGCCGATCACGCCCCCCATTCAGAAACCGATAAAGAAGGCGGCGCTCCGGGTTTTACGGGGCTTGAAACATCCTTCGCCGTCTGTTACACGGAACTGGTTCTGCCGGCGCCCGCCGGCGCATGTATCGGCGCAAGCCGCCTTTCGGCCCTCATGAGCGCGGCCCCCGCGCGCATATCCGGTCTTGGCGACCGCGGCCGCATTGCCGCGGGGTTCAGGGCGGATCTTGCCATAGCCGGAATCAACAGCCCGTGGGAGATTAACGCCGGCGGCTTTAAATCACGGGGAAAGAACACTCCCTTTGCAGGACGGAAACTGCACGGGCGGATACTTATGACAATACATCAGGGGCGCGTTGTATATGAAGGAGGATGCTGATGGCGCAGTACAACATGGATAAACTTTACGAAGCGGTAGAGAAAAAGGGCCATGTCTGCGCGGGACTCGATACGGCGCCTTCGTATATTCCTCCCGCCGAAAGGCGCAGGGCGGCTTCTGACAGCGGGGCGGTGCTTGCGTTCAACAAGGCAATCATAGACGCGGTTTTGGACGCCGCCGCCTGCTTCAAGGTGCAGATCGCCTGTTACGAAGAACTCGGCCTTGCGGGCCTTAAAGCATACGCGGAAACGCTGCGGTACATAAGGGACAGGGGCGGCCTTGTCATTGCCGACATTAAGCGCGGGGACATTGCCGACACCGCTTCACGGTATGCCGCGGCCCACTTCAGCGGGGACTTCGAGGCGGACTTCGTCACCCTCTCTCCATACATGGGAATGGACTCAATAGAGCCATGGCTTTCCTGGGCCGGCAGCGCAGGCAAAGGCGCCTTTGTGCTGATGCGGACAAGCAACAGGGGGATGAAGGATTTTGAATATCTTGAATTGGCCGCGGAAGGCGCGGCCGCGGAAGGCGCGGACACAAAAACCGGCCGGAGGGGCCGCAGGCTCTATGAGGCGGTGGGCGAAAAACTTTCGGCCCTGGCCGCGGTAAAAAAAGGCAAATACGGCTACGGCGCATTCGGGGCCGTTGTCGGCTGTACGGAACGCGACGAGGCGGCGTTCATCCGGGAAACATACGGCGGCCTCTTCTTCCTCATCCCCGGCTACGGCGCGCAGGGCGGCGCCGCAGATGACGCGGCCCTCCTTCTCCGTGAGGGGAACGGCGGAGTAGTAAACGCTTCGCGGTCTATACTCAGGGCATGGACGGAAACATGTGAAGATCCTGAAGAGGCCGGCAACGGCTTTGCCGCGGAAGCCGCGCGGAGCGCGGTACTGAACATGCGGGACGCGGTCAGGGCCGCGGTAAAAGTATGAGCGCGGGGCCGGGAATCAGGCAAAACATCTCCTGTAAACTCATCCGTAATTATTCAATAAACAAAGAAATTTTCCGCCTTGATTTTACATGGCCCGGCTCCGCGCCGCAGGCGGGCCGGTTTTTTATGATAAAACCAAAACGGAGTTCGGTTTTTCTCGGGAGGCCCTTCAGCGCCGCCGGATGGACGGGCGGAACAGGCGGAGAGCCGGGCAGCATCCGTTTTTTCATCGCCCGCCGCGGCGGGGGAACGGAAGAACTGTTAAACATGCATACCGGTGAAGAAGCGGAACTCTCAGGCCCCCTGGGAAACACATGGAAAGAATTTCTGCCTGGACCGGCGGGTCAGGCGGGTAAAAACGCCGGAGGGTCCGCAGACTCCGGGGGCGAAAAAAAAATCGCGCTCATAGGCGGCGGCATAGGCGTCGCCCCCCTCCTTGCGCTGGGAACAGAACTTCCGCCGGACAGTTTCGATTTTTACGGCGGATTCAGGTCCGCTTCGTTCTGCCTTGAAGACGTCGCGGCGCGGTCTGTGATCATCGCATCGGAAGACGGCAGCGAAGGGGAAAAAGGCCGCATTCCGGATTTTCTTGATCCCGCAAAATATGCCGCCGTCTGCGCCTGCGGGCCTGAGGCTATGCTCAAAGCTGTTGCAGCCCGCTCCGCGGCCGGGGGCGTCCCCTGTTTTGTCAGCATGGAGCGGCGCATGGCCTGCGGCGTGGGGGCCTGCCTGGGCTGCACGGTAAAAACAAAAAACGGGAACCGCCGCTGCTGCGCCGACGGCCCGGTATTTCCCGCGGGGGAGATCGTCTTTGATGATTAAGGATATTTCCCCAACCGGAACACAAAAAAACCGCGGCGGCGCGGCAAAACCCGATCTTTCCGTCACCATCGCGGGCGTCCGCCTGAAGAATCCCGTCATAGCGGCTTCGGGGACTTTCGGCTACGGAAGCGAATACGCGGACATTATCGACGTTTCGCGGCTCGGGGGAATATGCACCAAGGGCCTCACCCTGCATCCCCGCCCGGGCAATGGGGGAAGGCGCCTTCATGAAACGCCGTCAGGCCTGTTGAATTCCATAGGGCTTGAAAACCCCGGCATCCGCGCCTTTATCGAAAAGGAACTTCCGGGGCTGAGAAAACTCGGCCCCGCGGTGATCGCAAATCTTTCAGGAAAGGACATAGATGAATACGCGGAAGGGGCCGCCCTTCTTGACGCTTCTTCCGTCGATATGGTTGAACTTAACATCTCGTGCCCCAATGTCAAAGCCGGCGGGATGATGTTCGGCCTTGATCCGCAAGCGGCGGGGGAGGTAACGCGTGAAGTGCGCAGGGTCCTCCGCGGCAAGCCGCTCATGGCGAAACTTTCACCCAACGCGCCCGACATTACGGCTGTCGCCCGCGCCTGCGTCAATGCCGGCGCCGATGCGCTGTCGCTTGTAAACACCTTTAAGGCGATGGCCATAGACATACGGACGGGAAAGCCCGTCTTCGACAACATAAGCGCCGGCCTTTCAGGGCCCGCCGTGAGGCCCATAGCCCTCCGCATGGTCTGGGAATTGTGGGAGGCCCTGCGTTCATCTTCGGGAACCGGGGAAACAACGCGCGCCGTCCCCATCGCCGGCATGGGGGGCATAACGAACACCGGCGACGCGCTGGAATTCCTCATGGCGGGAGCCTCGGCGATAGAAGTGGGATCGGCTACCTTCGTTCATCCGCAGAGCATGATCGAAATTATTGAAGGAATTACGGAATATATGCAGCGTATGAAGATCGGACGTATTGAAGAAATATCAATACGGTAATTTCGCCGGAAACCGCGGCGGGCGGCTGCTTACGCCGCGAGAATAACGCTTGCGGTTTTAAGGAGCACGACGCCCTGTTCAGGCGGGGACGCCGGCGGGGACGCCGGCGAGGACGCCTTGCCGTTTTCCCTTCCCCCGGTTATTCTCAATACCATGGACGAAACAAAAAATGTTCTTGATCTCCTCCGCGATTCGGAGGCCATGCTGGAAGGCCACTTTCTCCTTTCGTCAGGCCGGCATTCGGACCGGTATTTTCAGTGCGCCCGCCTTTTTCAGTACCCTGAACGCGCCGCGGCGGCGCTTGCGGGCGCGGCCGCGCGTATCAGGGCCGACGTCGCTTCGGGCAAACTTGCCGTGGACGCCGTCGCAGGCCCCGCCATGGGGGGAATCATCGCAGCCTATGAGATGGGGAGGCAGTTGGGGCTTCCCGCATTTTTTACCGAACGGGATGACTCGGGGGCCATGTCGTTGCGGCGGGGCTTTGAGATACGGCGCGGTATGCGCATCCTTATCGCGGAAGACGTCGTTACCACCGGCAAGTCTTCCGGTGAAAGCGCCGCGGTCCTTGAAAGGCTTGGAGCGGCGGTAAGCGCCCTTGCATGCCTTGTGGACCGGAGGGCCGAAGGGGTTTCCCTGCCATGGCCCCTGTACGCCGCCTGCAGGGTGAACGCCGCCGACTGGGAAGCTGAATCCTGCGAGCTTTGCAAAAAGGGAATTCCCGCGGTCAAGCCCGGCTCCAGAAAGATTTCAACCCGGGAACCGTGAAACGCTTTCCCTTCCGGGGATCACTTATAATTTTCAAGCAGCTCGACAAGACACTTCAGATCCTTGTACGCGTCCATGTAGGCATATTCGCCTTTTCCGTCGCCGTATTTTCCCCGCTGGACGCAGGTCATGCCGAATTCTTCACACGCCTCAATCCTGCCGTCCATTCCCTTAATGTGAAAGGCAATATGATGGACGCCTTCGCCGTGCCTGTCAAGAAAATCCTGCCAGGTGCTTTTTTCACCGTTGGGCTGAATAAGCTCAATCTGAACGTTCGGTCCTACGTCAAAGAAAGCCATAAGGCAGTTGGCTTTGGGCGCCGGCTCGCCTTCGACAAGAGTTTTTGTGACTTCGTATTTCCCGCCGTCAAAATGATCGGGAACGGGAACGCCGAGAAATTCGGCCCATTTCTGTTTGGTCTTCACCACATCCTTTACAATGAAACCAACCTGCGTGAGCACCTGCGCTCCAATAACACCCGCCATAATTACCTCCTTATGTTTTTTCCGCGGCAACGCGGAATTTTTGAACAACCGGCAAATGCGCAGTTTCCCCGCCCGCCCGTCCGGCCGGCCTTAAAGAATCCCGTACAACAAGTTTTCCCGGATACGTCGCCACATGCTGTTTCGAAAAGGGATGCTCAACAAATTCAATAACTCCGGCTGCAAGGGCGTCCAGCATATCATCAAAACCGCAGCGTATCGTTGTAAGGGGAGGGTTGTAATACCGGCCTACAAGAACATCGTCAGAACCGGCGACGGAAACATCTTCCGGAACGCGGTATCCGTATTTCCGCAATGTCTCAATAACGCCGAAAGCCATAACATCGTTTGCGCAGAGTACGCAGGGAGGAAAGGGTATCTTCTTTTCAAGAAAACCGGCCATGGTTTCGGCTGCGGAAGCAGCCGACATCTCATCCGCTTTGAGCAAACACTCACCGGATATGCTTACGCGGTTCTTCTCCGCCGCCCTGCGCAGTATCCGGTAAATGTCAACGCCGCAGCGCGCCTTCATGTCGCTTCCCATAAACATAAATTCCCGGCGCCCCATATCCGCCGCCTGCTTTACCATCACGGCAAAACCAGAGTAATCCATACGGACAACAACGCGGTTCGCCTCTTTGCGGGGCAGCCGCTGATCAAAAACCCCCACGGCAAAACCGAGGGAGACAATATCTTCAATAAAAGCGCATTCATTGGGAAAACCTATAAAAATTCCCCCGTCTATACGGGACTGGATAAACATGTTCCGTATCCTTTTCAGGTCTTCACTCTTGTCAAGGCCGGGAATCCGGGAAACCAGCACGAAATAACCGCGCGCCATTGCAGTATGAATTACACGGCTCATCATGAAATTTACATGGGCGTCTTCAAGACGGCCCCGCGGAGAAACGTCCGAGCCGGTAAGAAAAAAAGGCCTATCGTATTGGATCGCTTGCCGGCAAGGATCCGGGCGGAAAAATGCGGGGCATAGGAATGCTGTTCTATTACCTTGAGGACTTTTTCCCGTGTACCATGCTTTACGTAGGCATAGTTATTGATTACCCGGCTAACCGTCGCCCGTGAGACGCCCGCCATGCGCGCAACTTCCAAAGCGTCAATACCCTTGATAGAAACCTTCCTCCGAAAACTGTATATTGGACTTGTTCGGCGGCCCGGCCGGCTGCCAACCTGCGCCGCCCGCGGCCGGGGTTAAAGTCCACGGACTTTAACCGGCAAGTCTTGCAATTTCCCGCCCAAAGACCGCGAAATTGCGGTTTTATGGGGAATTTGCTCAGAAACTGAAGTTTCTGAGCAATTCTTCTATTACAGATACGGCAGCACCTTTTGCCCGGCCAGAACCTGATCCAGATCGGCGATTACCTTGTCCGTGTAAGCGGCCAGGGTAACATAAACCCTGCCGCCGTTGTAGTTAACAAGCACCCGCCGGGAGCCGGTTGAATAAAAACGAATATGCTCAGGGCTTTTTCCGCTGCGGTAGCGGTACACAATCTCAAGGAAGGCCTCGGGAAGGGAAGCGGGAGAAGTATCCGTTTTTTCATCATAGGATGCGGTGAGCAGCGTCTGGTAATAGGAACGGAACACCGGCGGATCCAGCTCAACGCCGCCCGCCCTGACCTTCAAATCATCCCCTTCGCCTGAAAGGGTAAACTCAACGGTACGCTCCGGCGTCCGTACTTCTACCGATGCGACAGTGTCAATAAAGGGAAGCACGATGAGCTTCTCCATCAGATCAAACCATGTGACGGAAAGCCAGGGCAGATCGGCTGCGGCGGCCTGGAAAACAAGATCCGATCCTTCTTTCATTAAATATACATTACCCTGTGAATCGGGCGCGGAAGCGCGGACCGAAAAACCGCCGAGGCCCTTCTCCATGGTTCCGTTTACCCGGGCGGTAGACCAGGGCCGGGCAAGCCCCCAGCGGTCAAGGTCCCCGCCGCTTTTGGACACGGCCCTTGATGCCCGTATGCCGAATATTCCCTGTAGAACGGGAAGCCCTTTATCCATGCTGAAACGCGCCTCAATGGGGGCGGTGATCCTGTAGGGGCTCGACATGATGTCTGAGGCTTCATCCCCGGACGGGTTTTGATCCTCTTTTACCACCGTAATTTCCGCGCCGCTGCGTACGGAACCTCCAAGGCGTATGGAATCAAATACAAAGCTCCCCCTTCCGTCATCTGTCCCCGCGGGGCTTACCGCAGTATCGGCAAAATCAAGGGCGCGTTTCAGGTAATTGCCCAAATTCCATGAATCGGCCAGATACACCCCGGGGAAGCCTTCTTTCCCCACATAAATATTGGAACCGTCGGGGGCGTCATTGCCTATGTACAACGCAGCCGTTCCGCCCGCCGTTTCAACGCGGACTTCGGCGCGCGGCGGATCAAGACCGAAGAGGGAAAGATCGCCGGGATTTTCGTCAACAAGCCCCCGGGAAACAAGTTCCGCGGGAATCTGCAACATTCGGTTAAGATCCCATACGGACATGGCATAGCCTTCAAAACCTTCGATAAACGGATCGGCGGCCCGGGGATCCGCGGAATCTTCAACAGGTTCGGATACCGCCGATGATACGACGACGAATTCATCTTCCGGATTTTTAACGGCGACGCTTTTAATTTCCTCAAGCCGCAGAATATATTCCTGGGCGGGAGCTTCAGCCGCGGCGGAATCCTCCGGGGCCGGCTTTAGAATTAT
>JAITJV010000044.1 GCA_031278755.1 Treponema sp.
CTATAATGTAGACACATTATAGACAGACTACCTTAAAACAGGCATTTTGCGCACTGTTTTGGTACAAAACAGGAGCAAATGCAAGGTCTGTCCATAAAGTAACCGACTTTATGGACAGATACTAATTCGATCGGAGGCTCGTTCGATAGGAAATTTATTATACCCTCCCCCGCGCAGGCGGGTTCTTTGGTTTAATACCAACATTTTGTAAGCGTTGCGTCATTTGAGCCGGAGCAGAGCGCGCAAACATAGTTTGCGACGGGGTATTAAACCAGACTTTCGAATAAAGGCCGGCGGAACAACCGCCCGCAATAATTACGTCTACGATCTTTTCCGTCATTAAAATCCTCCTTTTTTTTAAACCCCTCAACACGAACAAAAACAGCGCCCGGGACGGCAAGGGCCATGCCTCAGGTCGCCGCGGACGGAAGGGGCACGCCCTCGGGGTACAGGGCCTCAAGGTAGCGGCGCCGGGAATCCACCAGCGATTTAAGCTCCGCCAGCATGGCCTTGTCCACGCTTTTGGCAATGGGAAAAATGTACCGTTCCGTTTCGTCGGTGTAACGGCTGATGAACGGCGCGTTCACCACGAACCCGAGTGAAATCATGTTTGATATGCGGTCGGCGACCTTGAGGACCTTCGCGTTCCTGGAGCCGTTCTCCATAATGCGGGTCAGGAATTCGGGCTTTGTTTCTCCGGGAAGCCGCGTTACTTCAAGCACAAGATCGTAGACCGCGTGGCTTTCGTAATCAATGGCAAGAAGCAGATTGTGGTTGAAGTCGGGGAGGTCTTCAATAACATCATGGACTATTGAAGCCTTGAGGAGTATTGAATCTATGTAGCCGTAATCTACCAGCGTCGCCATGGTATCAAGCTGATGCCGGAACATGTTCCCGCCGCCTTCGCGGGTTTTGCCGATAAGGGACGTGGCAAGCTGTATGTAGGGAGCCAGATGGGTTCCCTTGAGGCGAAGCATCTCCTCTGTGGTCATTCGATCTCCTTGCCCCCGCCTGTAACGGACTTACGCCATGTCCCTGATGTACGCTTCAATCTTGAGCGTGCGTTTAAGGGCGTCGTCCAGTTTGGCCTTTTCCCCCCGCACCAGTTCCGGGGGGGCGTTTTTAAGGAAATCGCCGTTTGCAAGTTTTGCCCTGAGGCCTTCAATAAACCTGCGGTCCTTTTCAAGATCACGGCTGAATTTTTCCTTTAATGCGCCCATATCTACAACATCGGCAATAAATACAAATATTTCAAAACCAAATCCTTCCCCGGCGCGGCCGCCTGAAAGCCCTATGGAACCGGACGGCGTTCCCGCGGCCGGCGGCGCCGCCGCGCCCAACGGCGTTCCCGCGCCCGCGGATGATTCTTCCGCCCCGTCGGAACATTCCACCTCAAGCCCGCCTATTCCCGCAAGAAGTTTTACCAGCCCTTCGTGCTCCCTGAGGACGGCCCGCGAAACCGGAGAAAGGCGGAAAAGGGCGCGGAGTTTCTTTCCCGGCGCGACGGAACATTCGCTCCGCACCGTCCGTATCATAACGACCATTTCCTGGAGAAAGGCAAAGTTTCTTTCGTTTTCAGGATCGCCGCGCCCGGCGCTCCAGCGCGGATACGGCGCCCTTATAAGAAGGCCCGCCGCGGGGTCCGCCGCGCCCGCCGCGGAAGCCCTGTATACGGGGGGCAGCTTCCCGTATATTTCTTCGGTGATAAAGGGCAGCAACGGATGAAGAAGCCTGAGCGATTCGGCAAGGACTCCAAGGAGAACGGAAACGGCCCTGTCCTTTTCGGCGGCTTCCGCCTCGTCGCGCAGTGAAAGTTTGGTCGCTTCCACATACCAGTCGCAGAAATCGTTCCAGAAAAATTCATAGGCCGTCTGCGCCGCGTCGTTGTAACGGTAGGAAAGAAAGGCCCCTTCCATATTTTTGGCGGCCCTGTTAAGGCGCGACCATATCCACCTGTCAACAGGATTGAGCGCGGGATCGGAAACAAGGCTCCGCCCTTCAAGGTTCATAAGGATATAACGGGCGGCGTTCCATATCTTGTTGGCGAATTTTGATCCTATTTTGAAGGATTCCCTGTCGACAAGCACGTCCTGTCCCTGGGCGCACAAAAAAGCCAGGGTGAATTTAAGGGCGTCCGCGCCGAATTCATCAACCAGTTCCAACGGGTCAAGGCCGTTCCCCAGGCTCTTGCTCATCTTCCTGCCCTGCCTGTCGCGGACAAGGCCGTGCAGGTAAATATCGCGGAAGGGCGCCCTGCCGGTAAATTCAAGGCCCGCCATGATCATGCGGGAAACCCAGAAGAAGATGATGTCGTATGCGGTTACAAGGGCGCTTGTGGGATAATAGGCCGCAAGGTCGGCGGTTTCGCGGGGCCACCCCAGGGTGGAAAAGGGCCAGAGCCAGCTTGAAAACCACGTGTCAAGCACATCGGGATCCTGCTCTATGCGCGCGGAACCGCAGTGCGGGCATGAAACAGGATCGTCCCGCAGCACCGACGTTTTTCCGCAGTCCGCGCAGCGCCACGCCGGTATGCGGTGGCCCCACCACAACTGGCGGCTCATACACCAGTCCCTGATATGTTCCATCCAGTGCTGGAACGTGTTTTCCCATTTGCGGGGATAAAAAACAAATTCTCCTTTGCGCCAGGACGCGAGGGCCTTTTCCGCGAGGGGCCGCATCCGCACAAACCACTGTTCGGAAAGATACGGTTCTATCACCGTATGACAGCGGTAACAGCGGCCCACGGCGTGGGTGATATCCTCCTCATCCACAAACCACGATCCTTCCCTGAGATCTTCAAGGATCTTTTCCCGCGCCTTTAAAACAGTAAGGCCGCGGTACTTTTCGGGAACTTCATCATTAAGGCGGCCGTCCGGCGTAAGGATATTGATCACGGGAAGGCCGTGGCGTTTCGCAAGCTCCCAGTCGTTCGGATCATGGGCGGGGGTTATCTTTACGACGCCCGTACCGAATTCCCTGTCAACGTAAGAGTCGGCGACGACGGGGACGGTCCTGCCGGCAAGGGGAAGGATCACGCTCTTTCCTACAAGCGCCCTGTAGCGTTCGTCCTCCGGATGCACGGCCACGGCCGTATCGCCCAAAAGGGTTTCCGGCCGCGTAGTCGCAAGCACGAGAAAATCCGCCCCCCCGGCCGCGCCGGCGGGATCGGAAAAAAAATAGCGGAGGCGGTACATCTTTGCCGCGAGATCCTCGTGCTCCACTTCATCGTCGGAAAGGGCGGTGCCGCAGGAAACGCACCAGTTGACAAGATAATTCCCCTTGTAAAGAAGATCCCGTTCATAGAGGCTTACAAACACTTCCCGCACCGCCTGTGAAAGGCCTTCGTCCATGGTAAAGCGTTCCCGCGACCAGTCAACGCTCGCCCCTATTTTGGCAAGCTGCCTTGAAATGACCGCGTGGTGTTCCTCCTTGACCTTCCAGGTTTCTTCCACAAATTTTTCCCTGCCCAGATCGCGGCGGTTTTTACCCTGCGCTCTCAGTTTTTTTTCAACGACGTTCTGCGTCGCGATGCCCGCATGATCGGTGCCCGGCACCCAAAGCGCGGGGCCGCCGTACATGCGGTGAAAGCGTACGATTATATCCTGGAGGCTGTTGTTGAGTCCGTGCCCGAGGTGAAGCACCCCCGTCACATTGGGCGGGGGAATGACTATAACATAGGGATCCGCATCCGCGCCGTCCGTACCGCCCGCGGGCCTGAAGGCGCCTGAATCTTTCCAGAGCGCGTAAATTCTGTCCTCAAATGTTTTGGGATCGTAAGCCTTCGCAAGTTCAACTGCCTTTAACATCAGCGCTCTCCATAAATAGAGCCGTTCCATAACGGAACCGGCTTTGCGGACAGACATTAAACACCGTACAGCGCCCGTTCAATACCGTCAACTACATCATCGGGGGTGGAAGCTCCCGCGGCGACGCCCACTGTTTCATACAGGCGGATTTCCGGGGGAAGTTCACAAGCGGCTTCAACAAGCCACGCCGGTTTTCCCGCGGCCTCCGCGAGGGCGAGAAGCCTGCGGGTGTTGGCGGAATCTTTTCCGCCCGCGATAAGGAAGGCGTCAACCTTCCCCGAAAGGGAACGCAGCGCGTCCTGACGGTCCCTTACGGCGCCGCACAGCGTATCAACAACTTCAAGATCGGGAAAGAAGGCCCGTATACCGTCCGCTATCGCGCGGTATTCCCGCGGCGTCATGGTAGTCTGTCCTATAAGGGCGGTACGCGCGTCCGGTTCGGCGCCGTACAGTTTTTCCGCGGCGGCGGAAGCCTCGGCGGGGTTTCCCGCCACAAGGCAGGAAGGAGCGTAGCCGCGTATGCCGGAGATCTCCGCATGCCGCTTTTCCCCCGCAAGAAAAACCTTTCGGCCGCGGGCGGCAAGATCGCGCGCCTTTATCTGGCTCGCCTTTACCCTCGGACAGGTGGCGTCGCAGACGCGCCCTCCCCGCCCTCTTATCTCTTCTTCAACGGCGGGGCTTACCCCGTGCGCCCTGATGATTACCACGGCGCCTTCAAGTGAAACACCCTCCGAAGAACCGTCAAGAATTGAAAGGCCGGACTTTTCCAGCTTTTCAAGAACGGCGGGATTGTGAATAAGCGGGCCAAGGGAATAGACGCGCGCGCGGGGAACCATAAGGGCGGCCGCGGCGAGTTCTTTTTCCGCCAATTCAACCGCCCGGCGGACGCCCATACAAAAACCCGCCGGTCCGGCGCGGATCACCTTCATGCCAATCCAATCCGTCAGGCAAAACCGCCGCCTGTTCAGGCCTTCGCCGCCGCCGGCGTTCCCGCGAGCTTTTTCTTTTCCCGCTTGTTTTTCTGAATTTCCCAGAAGTACACAAAACCCGACGCGATAAATATGGTTGAATAAACGCCCGAAATCATACCGACAAGCAGCGCCAGGGCAAAATCCCGCATTGAGCCGCGGGTAAAGATAAAGAGCGATATAACCGCAAGAAGGGTGGTAATGGTAGTTATGATGGTGCGGCTCAGGGTTTCCGAAAGCGATCTGTTCAGTATATTAACAAACGAATCATCCGGGTATACGCGGCGGGTTTCCCTGATCCTGTCAAAGATAACGATCGTATCGTTGATCGAATAACCGAGGATCGTAAGAATGGCCGCTATGGTCGTCGTGTTGAATTCCATTCTGGTCCAGACCACGAAGCCGACTATTATAAACGCGTCGTGCATTATCGCCAAAACCGCGCCTACCGCGTACTGCGGCTTAAACCGTATTGAAGAATAAACGAGAATGAGAATGAGGGTAAGGCCAAGAAGCAGCCCGGCCTGATCGGTAAGGTTCTTTGAAAAACGGGACCCCACGTAATCGGCGCGTATCACCACTACTTCCCCCTCTCCGAAACGGGTTTCGAGGGCGTTTCTAATCCGGTCCGCCGGGACGCCCTCCCCGGCTTCGTCCGCGTCCGTGTCCTCAAGGCGTATCATATAGTGCCGGTCTTCGGGATTGCCGAGCCGCTGCACCGAAACGGAGCCTTCAAAACCGGCAAGGGCGCCGCGGACTTCCTGAATGGGAATTTCCGGACTGCCGGCGGGAAGGCCGTGAACGACATAGGGTTCGCTCCCCAGCTGGGGATCGCCCTGCGCGTTATACACGACGCCGGCGGAAGGGTTCCCCCCCGGCGCGGAAAGCGAAACATCAAGGCCTTCTACATTTGAACGCAGGGCTTCCGCGACCGAGGCAATGGTTCCGTATTCGGCATAGGAAAAGAAATGCCGCCGGCTTTCCACCCCCGGCCCCGAAAGAGTCAGGGAGATCCCGTTTCTGTCAAGGGAAATGCCGGCGTTGCCCAGGCCCCGGTAGGTAAGGCTGAAAGCAGGCGGGGCGAACTGAACTTCCTGTATAAGCCCCGCCTGAAAGTCTAT
>JAITJV010000154.1 GCA_031278755.1 Treponema sp.
CCGTCGTTCTTGAGGCGAAGGCGGACGCGAAACTGCGTATAGAGGTGGAAGTCGAAAGCCTGCTCCCCATCTCCACCCAGGACGCGGAACTGTCCGTCGAAATAAAATACGGGGGCGTCTCCGCCGCGTCGGAAAAGGTGGACGTACTGCTCCAGTCGGGAAGAAACGACGTCGACGTCGATCTTTCCGTTCCCGGCGCAAGGCTCTGGTGGCCGAACGGGGCCGGGGAACAGCCCCTGTATACGGTGGAGGCCCGCGTCAGGACCGGAGACGCCGAATACGTGTACGGCCCCCTGCGTTTCGGCATACGCACCGTCGCGCTTAATCTGGAAAAGTACGGCGACAACGATCACCGTTTCTGCCTGAGGGTCAACGGCGTTGACATTTACTGCAAAGGGGGCGACTGGATACCGGCGGATTCCATATACGCCCGGGTAAGCCCCGAAAAATACGAGGCCCTTGTCCGGGAGGCAAGGGACTGCAATTTCAACATGCTCCGTATCTGGGGCGGGGGCATCTACGAGCGGGACGAATTTTACGATTTCTGCGACCAGTACGGAATACTCCTCTGGCACGATTTCATGTTCGCCTGCGCGATGTTTCCCGACGACAAGGACTGGTATTTCGATCTCGTGCGGAAAGAAGTCGATTACCAGACCAGGAGGCTGAGCCGTCATCCCTGTATAGGATTGTGGTGCGGCAACAACGAGAACCAATGGCTCTTCGAGGAATATTTTTCAGGCGGCGGGAAACACAAGGCAAGCGGCGGGCTGCGTATCTACAACGAACTAATTCCCTCCCTTATCAGGGCGAACTGCCCGGAAATTCCCTATTGGAGATCCTCTCCCTACGGCGGCGCCATGCCAAACGACAACGAAGTCGGGGACAGGCACCACTGGAGGGATTGCACGATGAGCGACAGGATGGAGGATCGCATCAACCCCGAAGCCTATGATTCCATCAGTTCCCGCTTTGTTACCGAGTACGGTTATATAGGCCCCTGCTCCGAAGCTACCATCAAAAAATACTACGGGGACAAGCCTGTGGTACGGGACGACAGGATATGGAACCTCCATAACAACACCTTTGAAAAGCTGACGGTTCCGGAAGGCATACGCAGGCATTACGCCGATCCCTGGAATTTAAGCCTTCCTGAGTACATACGGTACGCGGGGCTGGTACAGGGCCTCATGTACCAGTATTCCCTGGAGGCGATCAGGTTTTATCCCCGTAACGACGGCTCCCTGTTCTGGATGTACAACGACACCTGGGGGGAGGTGGGCTGGACTATCATTGATTACTATCTGGACCGCAAACCCTCTTACTATTATGTCAAACGCGCCTTCGCGCCGGTAAAATTCACCCTCCGGGCGCCGGGAGACGGGAAGACGGTCAGGGTCATGGGGATCAACGATACTCCCGAAGATCGCGTCGTCGAAGCGGAATACGGCTATGTGGGATTTGACGGGAAGTATTCGTCGTCGAAAATATCCCTTTCCCTGAAGGCGTTCAGCAAGGCGGTTGTCCACGAATTTCCCCTGCCCCCGGAGGATATGAAAAAGGGCCTTGTGTTTATCCGGGGCGGCGGGGCGCCCGCGGCCGTCCTGAGGACGGGCGTTTTCCGGGAATACGCGAAGGCGGAAAGCATCGTTTCCGTGTTGGACGTGGAAACCCGGGGGAACGACTGCCGCGTTACCCTGAAGAGTTCGGGCTACAGCCACGCGGTATCCCTGGGGCTGCCCGCGGACGTGCGTCAGGACGACGATTGTTTTGACATGCTGCCCGGGGACGTCAAGACCGTTACCGTAAAAGACGCCGCCGGCAGAATAGGCAAGTCCGACGTCAGGCTTCAATATCTGGTTCCGGGCGGTTCCAAAGCCGCCCTTTAAACGCGGTCCGGTTCCGAAACCGTCCGTCCGGTGATTTCGGAATCTTCCGCGTATTTTTTGACAGGAGCGTATCATGTATAAAGGATTTTCATCGGGTCTTTTGGGTTTCGGGGGGAGGACCCTCAAAGAGGACGTTCCCCTTGCGGTGAAGTACGGTTATTCGGGGATCAATTTCGATATTGTAACGGAAGCCGGGAAAGATCCCCTCCGCGCCGACGCGGCGGAGGTAAAAGAACTTCTTGAAAAAAACGGCCTCAAATCAGGGGGCTTCGGCCTTCCCGTCAATTACCGCGAATCTCCGGATATTTTTGAGGAAGACCTGAAAAAATTACCGGCTTATTGCGAATTCGCCCGGAAAACCGGATCGGATCGCTGCATCACCTGGATCATCCCCTGGAGCGATACGCTGGATTACAGGGCGAATTACGATCAGCATAAAACCAGGCTTGCCAGAATCGCAAAGATACTGGAGGATCACGGCGTTCGTTTCGGCCTGGAATTTGTCGGCCCCCCCGGAGAACGCAGGGGGAAGAAGTACGAATTTATTCATAACCTCGACGGCCTTCTGGAACTGCTGAACGATATAGGAACTTCCAATCTGGGAATTCTTATGGATGTCTGGCATTGGGATATGGCCGGACAGACCTTTGACGATTTCAGGAAGATCCCCGGCAATAAATGGGTGGTCATGGTTCACATCAACGACGCCCCCGCCGGTATTCCCGTCGCCGAACAGAAGGACCTGGTCCGGGAGCTTCCCGGGGCCACAGGCGTCCTTAAGATCGCCGATTTTATGCGGGGACTCACCGGCCTGAACTATGACGGCCCTGTATTTGTGGAGCCGTTTTACGCCCCCTTCAGGACCATGTCCGTGGAAGACGCGGTCAGGGCGGCGAAGGCGGCGATGGACAAGGTATGGCCGGAAAACGCGTAAGGGAGGCGGTATGAAGAGTCTTGTATTGGGCAACAGGAAGGCGCTTGTGGAAGAGGTTCCGGATCCGGCGCCGGAAAAGGAATGGGTCATAGTCAGGATTGAGTCTACGCCTATATGCGGAAGCGACAAATCGGCCTTCCTCAGTGAAACTCCCGTAAGGAACGCCGGACACGAAGGTTCGGGCGTAGTGGTGGACAGCGCCGGTTCGACCCTCCTCAGGAACGGCGACAGGGTCATCCTGAACCCCCTTTCGGGCTGCGGAACCTGCGAGTTGTGCCTGACCGGGAATTACATCTATTGTCCCGACAAGCCGCCTTTCGGCACCCACTTTGCGCAGTTCGTAAAGGTGCAGGATTTTGTCTGCACCGTGTTTCCGGAAGACATATCCTATGATACGGCGGCTATGGCCTGCTGCGCCCTGGGTCCCGCCTTCAGTTCCATCAAAAGGATGAACCTCAGGGCCTTTGACACCCTTCTTGTAACCGGCCTTGGTCCTGTGGGCATGGGGGCCGTTGTCATTGCCAAATTCCTCGGCGCCCGGGTTATAGCGCTCGACACCGTGCCTTTCCGCAAAAAGATGGCCCTTGAAGTCCTGGGCGCGGACGTGGTCCTCGACGCCGCCGATCCCGGCGTGAAGGAAAAAATCCGTGAAGCCGCAAAACCGTCCAGGCTTGTCCGGGCCATAGACGCCTCGGGAAACCCGGCCGCGGAAAGGCTTTGCATCGACGCGCTTGAGCCGGGGGGCGTCATTTCCTTTGTCGGCGAAAACCACGACGAAATCCCCATTCGGCCCAGCGAGGATTTTATACGGAAAGGCCTGACCCTCATGGGATCGTGGCACTGCAATCTCAACGACAGGGCCGAAATGATCTCCCTGCTGCGCCGCTCTCCTCTTGTAAAGAGGCTGATCACCGACACCTTCGGCTTCTCCGCCGTTCAGACGGCCTTTGAAAAATTCATGGGCGGGGACGCCTGCAAGGTGATACTCAAGCCCTGGCAGTAGGCTTCCGGGGCGCAGAACCGCGCCCAGGCGCACTGCGCCGCGCAGAACCGCGCCGCGCCGGGCAGAACGGCCGCGGGCGAGACTTACACGCCTTCCTTGATTATTTCGATCCTGACGCCGTCGATCTGATCCGGTTCGTCCTTTGGAGGAACCGATACCCTGAGAATGCCGTTCCTGTATACCGCCTTGACCTTGTCCTGGGCGTATTTATCCAGGGGGACGAAATACTTCTGCTTTTCAATGTCCTTGAGCTTGAGGCGGCGTTTGAAGTATCTGAGGTCCGAAGAAACGTTTTCGGCTTCCGGAGAACCCCGATCTTCAGACCCGTCTGCGTCGGCTTCCCCCGCTTTGACCGGTTCGCCGGCGTTACGCGGCATGACGGCTGAAAATACCATGTAGTCTCCCTGAAACGAAAGGCTGATGTCCTTTTCGTCGAAGCCCGCCAGGGCGAATTCAAAAATAAGGGTTCTGTCGGAAGTCATAAAAACATTCATGGGCGGGTAGTAATAACCGGGATAAAAATCGGTGTTTTCGTCGAAGAAGTTTTTCCCAAACGGGCCGCCGCGCCCGAAAGGACCCCGCTCGCGCCCGCAAAATTCGCTTCCGCACCGGTCGAAATTGCGGTGCAGTTCATCCTTAAAATCCTGGGCGGCTTCGAAAATTTCGTCGAAGATTGTCCCCAGATCCGGATACGTTCTGGTACCTTTCATAAAAGGCTCCTTTTACACCTTCCGGTGTGCCGCCTGTATCAGGCGGGTAAGCGCCGGCCGTTACGGCCCGGCAGGATTGGATCCCTATACGGGCGATCGCTTCTATACATAGTATACGCTTGCCGGGAAAAGCGGACAAGTGCAATTTACACGATGATGCGCTTTATGACGGCCCGTTCCCCCGGCGGGAACAGCCGGCGGATAAAACAGCAGGCCAGGCCCCCTGCCGCCATAAGGAGTACCCCCCCGGCGGCTTTCGCGCCTTCCGCGGCGGTAAGAAAGCCTGAAAGAACATAACCGGCGGCAAAACCCGCGGCGGGCGGCAGCAGGGCGAAGAATCCCTGCAGGACAGCCCTTCCGGGGCCGGAGGCCGTTTCAACCATTTGGCCGGGAACAAGGGGCAGATTTTCCCGGTTTTCTACGGTGAAAAAAACGGGGCGTTTTTTACATCCTGAATGTGCGCAGCCCGGACACCGGATGTTTTCAGGGATTATGGAAACGAGATTTCCGTCTACCGAATGAACGCGGCCGGTCATGCCGTCTCTTCCTCCGTTCCGGCCGCCTCTTCCGCGGCCGCGTCTTCCATGGAAACGCCCTCCGCGGCTGCAACGGGAAGTTTGATTCTTTCAATGGAACGGGCTTTCCCGCCGCTTTCAATGTCGATAAGGACGCCCTGTAGTTCAGGATCCGCCCAGGCTTCGCGGGTCCACTCGGGAATGCCCGAAAGGTATTCGCGTATGCGCTGGCCGGCGTCGCAGCCGCCCACCGAAAGGGAACTCCCCGTCCGGCCCGCGTCGGTAATGACGGCCGTACCGCCGGGAAGCACGCGTTCGTCCGCGGTCTGGACCCGTGTATGGGAGCCTATGACGGCGGAACAGCGTCCGTCCGCGGCATAAAAAAGGGTCTGTTTTTCCGCCGTCATTTCGGCGTGAAAATCGACAATGACGCAGGGTGTTTCCTGCCGGAGCCGTTCCAGAAGGGCGGGAAGCATTGAAAAAGGACTGTTGCCGTGGATACGGCTGAAGCCGCTCTGCCCCAGGAGCACGGTTACGCCGATTTTTTCATTTCCGGCCCTGAAAATCCGCGTACCGTAGCCCGGCGCTTCGGGGTTAAGGTTTTCCGGCCTGAGTACGTAGGGGATCTTTTCGAGGTTTTCGGTCAGATCCTTCTTGTAAAAACAGCATTCCCCGGTGGTGAGGACGTTTGCCCCCAGTTTGCGGAGGTAGGCGGCATGGTTACGGCCAAGGCCGTTTCCCCCGGTGGCGCCGTCCGCGCAGAGAATCACAAAGTCGAATTGCCTGCTTTTTTTGAGTTCCGCAAGGCCTTTTTTAAAGGCGTATACCCCGGTTTTTCCGACCGCTTCGGCGGCGTAGAGGATTTTCATCCCCGTTCGGAAAGGATGCGCTCAAATTCAGCCGCCGCGCGGTAATCCTGCAGTTCCCGGCAGGTATCCCGCAGATTATAAAGGGCTTCGTAATAAAGGGGAACAAGGCTGACCGCTTCTTCAAAACAGTGGCGGGCTTCTTCAAGACTTCCTTCGGTAAAGTACAGCACGCCGAGGTTGTTCCAGGTTTTGGGGGAATTGTCGTTACGGATCAGGGCCGCATGGTAGCATTCTTCCGAAAGCCCGAACTGTTCCAGTTCATAATAAATAAGCCCCATGGAAACCCAGGCTTCGGCAAGGCTGTTTTCTATACAGACGGCCCGCTGAAAGCTGTCCAGGGCCTCGTCGTACTCTCCGGTCCGCTGCTGGGCTATGCCGAGGTTGAGCCAAAGCAGGGGATTTTCCGGTTCCATGAAAAGCGCTTTGCGGAACAGGGGAATCGCGTCATTGGGCCGGTTTGCCTCGGTTAAGGCTATGCCGGAATTGTTAAGGTACGAAGCTGTTTCCATGATCCCCCCATTCAATCGACAACCCCGCCGCCGGCGTTGTTGTTTTGGTAAGGCATTAAATCCCTCACTTACAATAAATATAACCCAAAAAACGATTTAGGACTATAAGAAAACCTCTAAAACTCCGGTTTTTGAAAACAGTTTTAGCCGCCGCTTTCCCGCTTCCGGAAGCTCAGGAAACCCGGCCGGGGCTTCCGGGACTTCCCTGTATACGTTCCCTTTTTCGTGTTTTCGGTGAAACAGACGGGTATATTTTATATGACGTTTGATGTATAATCCGGAAAACAGGAAAGGTTTCAGGTGAAGGATTTAAGCGAATTTAATGAGACTACTTCAGAGTATGAATTGTTTTCTTTTCTTCATGAAAAGGTGATAAGCCGGGAGATAAACGCCTTTTCAAGACTTGTCGAATTTGCCGCGCCTGTTTTGAAGGATAAACGGACCTATCCGGTTATTATGCGGA
>JAITJV010000101.1 GCA_031278755.1 Treponema sp.
CTCTTCCGATCTATACCCGGATGGGCCTTTTCATATTCAGCGTATTTTTCCTTATAGCTTACGCCGTCCCCGCTTGTCGCCGGATCAAATCCGTTCCACTGTTCAATACTGTTTCCCGAACCCGAATCCTTGCCGGGACCCGCATATACCGCGGACGCTAAAAGCGCCAGCGCCAAAAACAAAAACCCCATTCTTTTCATACCTGCCTCCAAAAATTTTTATCCGCGGATTATATCCGCGAAAAAGATCACCTGTAGTCCGCGTACTGCGGAAGCCACCTGCTTTCCGCCCTGAGCATTTCATCGGCCATGGCCCACACTTCGGGGGGGTTGCACACCGCACCCGTCAGCGGGTCCAGCAGCATGGCCTGTTTCAGCTTGAGGGGGTTTCCCTCGAGGGCCGCTTCCACCGCAAGACGCTGGACCGCTATGCTCTGGGCGCATATAGCGGCAAGCGGGGCGGGGAGATCGCCCACAAGGGGAACGGAAATGCCGTTACGATCCGCGTAGCCGGGAACTTCCACCACCGCATCGGAAGGCAGATTGGAAATTACCCCATTGTTGATAACGTTAAAATGGCCCCGGTAGATGCGGCCCGTCTCCATGGCTTCGATGATGTGGGAACCGTGTTCGGTGGAACGGTTTTCCGGAACATACTTTGCCGGTTCCATGGCCCCGTACTGCCGCGCCTCTTCTTCGAACTTCGCCCGCTCTTCGCGGCAATGACGGAGATAGCCTCCCGGTTCGCCGTGTATCCAGTCCGAATAATCTATCCACCTGTCAATTTCATGAGGCCGTTTCCGGTACCAGGGAAGGTATTCGGAAAGATGGCCGTTGCTTTCCGTGCTGTAGTAACCGAAACGTTCAAGAATATCAATGCGTACCTTTTCCTGCCTGCTGTAAACAGGATGCTTTTTAAACCCCTCAAGGAGTTTTCCCCTCATATCCTTTCCCTTGTGAAGGATCTGTATATACCAGGTCTGGTGGTTGATCCCCGCGCAGACGACGTCCACTTCCGAAAGGGGCAGCCCCAACACTTCGGCTATCTGCTCATGACCGTGCTGAACGCCGTGGCAGAGTCCCAGCGTCTGTACGCCGCCTGAGGTATTGGCGGCCCAGGTGTTCATGGCGTTGGGGTTTGAATAATTGAGAAAAAGCGCCCCCGGTTCGGATGCTTCCTTCATGTCTTTACAGATGTCAAGGATCGCCGGAATGGTCCGCTGGCCGTACATGATCCCGCCGGCGCAGATCGTGTCACCCACACACTGGTTCACCCCGTACTTCATGGGGATCTCCACGTCCATGGCGAAGGCTTCAAGGCCGCCTACCCTGGCAAAGGAAAAGACATACTTTGCCCCTTTAAGGGATTCACGCCTGTCCGTTGTTTTTGAGAGCCTTGTTTTGGAAAGCCTGTTGGCTTCAATGTCCCTGTTAAGGACATTATAGATCATCTCCAGGTTGGAAGGATCTATATCCATCAATGATATTTCAATATCCCGCAGTTCAGGAACGGCAAGAATATCGGTAACCATCTTCCTCGTAAAACCAACGCTGCCCGCGCCTATAAACGCAATCTTCATAATCCGCCCCTTGCCCTCTTACGGTATCATCACCCCGGCAACGGCGGAATATGCTGTTTGTACTTTTAATAGCACAATTGTATCGCTTTTTATATAAAACCGTGGTACACTTTCCCGATGTTATGAAACCGGTCTTTTCCGATCTGCCCATAAAACGCATGTCCTCACGGTATTCAAGCAGGAAATTTCCCCTTCACGTGCTGACGGTGCTGTCGGGACACAGCAGGGAAACATCGCCTGACTACTACAACGACGGAACGAAAAACGAAGATCCATCCTACGCCGTCTGGCAGTACACCGTTTCCGGGCGGGGCCGCATCGAATACAGGGAAGAAAAAAAAGAGCTTTTTCCCGGCTCCCTCATGGTCGTTTCGGTTCCCGGGCCTCATGTATATTATCTTCCGGAAGACTCGGATCACTGGGAATTTGTATTCCTTGTGATGATAGGCCGGGAGGCGATAAGGATCGCCCGCATGATAGAACGGCAGATAGGAAATGTTTTTGACGCGGATAAAATACCCGAAACCGCCGCATTGCTCTATGAGGTTCTGGACGGGCTTTTTTCCGGCGAGATCAACGATCCTTTCAACAATTCCTTTTATACCTACCGCCTCTGCATGAAGTTTCTGGAAGAAGCAGGCGGCGCACGGCCGGGACCGGAACGTCAGGCTTTTGAAGAACTGAAAATCTTTTTAAAAGACAACCTGTACCGGGACATTTCGGTGGAGGAAATGGCTGAAGTTTTGCATCTTTCCCGTTCTCACTTTACCCGCCTTTTCAGCAGGGAAATGGGGATGAGTCCGCGCATGTATCTTGAAGATCTCAGGCTCAAGACCGCCATGGGGCTTCTCTTTGAAGATCAGGCCAGCGTCAAGGAAGCCGCCATACGCTGCGGCATTTACGACGTGAATTATTTCTGCCGTCTTTTCAGGAAACGCTACGGCATTTCACCGGGAAAATACAAGGAACGGGAACTTCGCCGCAACCATTGAGCGCCGGCGCAACGGACGGCTAAAGCCGTCCTCACCGCATCTAAGCTGCGGCCTTGATTCAGCGCCGGGCCATGCGGCATGCGTCTTTATGCCAGCCTTCGGCTGCTGTTGTTGGCCCCGCGGCGCACTGCTCAACCTAAAGGTTTCGCGCTTTCATCGCAAGCGGCGGCAGTCGTCGGGCGCCGGGCCATGGGGAC
>JAITJV010000102.1 GCA_031278755.1 Treponema sp.
CGGAATATAGAGAAGGACGCCAAAGGCGGCAACAACATGACCATCACCTTCAGGGTCTACGAAGGGAGAAAATACACCTTCGGAGGAATAACCTTTGAAGGGAACCTGATCTTTTCGGAAAAACAGCTTTCCGGCCTTATCCGTTCCAAAGTCGGAGACACCGTCAACGCCCAGCGGCTGGAGGAGGATTTTCAGCGGATTGCCGATCTCTATGCGGAAAACGGGTATATTTTTAACTCCATAGGGCGGGAAGAAAACCGCGACAGGGAAAACGGCGTTGTTTCGTACCACATTCCCATAGTTGAAAGGGGCAGGGCCCATATAGAAAACATCATCATACGCGGAAACGAAAAGACAAAAACCAGCGTCATACTCCGGGAAATTCCCCTGGAGCCCGGGGATGTTTTTTCAAAGACAAAGATAATGGACGCCATGCGGAACCTCTACAACCTCCAGTACTTTTCGATGGTGGCGCCGGAACCGTCGCCGGGAAGCGAAGACAGCCTTATGGATCTGGTCTTTACCGTGGAGGAGCAGCCCACAACGGACGTCCAGTTCGGGCTTACCTTTTCAGGAAGCGCCGATCCCGACACCTTTCCCGTTTCGCTGATGTTCAAGGTGAACGATCGCAATTTCAGGGGAAGCGGCAATGCGCTCGGGGGGGATTTGACCGCTTCCCCCGATACGCAGAGCATCGTTCTGAATTATATACACCGGTGGATATTCGGGCTTCCCCTTTCAGGGGGCTTTGACTTTACCGTACAGCGCCTGACCCGTCCCGCCTATATGGACAATGTGGAGCCTTACTTTTACGGAAACGAAGACGACTATCCGGATGGTTTCAGCAGTTGGGATGAATATTATTCTTCATCCAAACAGCCTTCAAGCCAGTACCTTATGGATTATACCCAGTGGCATTTTTCCCTGGGCTTTACCACGGGCTACCGGTGGGGAACCTTCCTGGGGAATTTAAATCTCGACGGCGGCATACGTGTAGGCGTAATGTACAGCACCTTCGATCAGAATCTTTACCGGCCCTTTGATTATGTACTCCGGGAAACCGTCAAAAGAGTTATGCCGGTCAATTCAATCTGGACCAGCCTTGCCCTGGATCAGCGGGACATCTATTACGATCCTTCACGCGGCTATTATTTCATGGAGCGTATAGGCTTTTACGGCATCCTTCCCGCGGAGCGGGAGCATTACTTCAAGTGGGAAAACAGGGCGGAATATTTCCACACGCTTTTGAATATTCCCGTTACCGATAAATGGAGCTTTAAGACCGTATTCGGCATACACACGGGGCTTTCTTTCATCACAAACCAGCCGGGCAGAACGGGGGATGTTCCCATCTCGCCCGCCAACAGATTTGCCATTGACGGCATGTTCATAGGCCGCGGCTGGCATGACGAATACAGCAACAAGGGGAACGTACTTTGGGAAAACTGGGCGGAACTCCGCGTTCCCCTCGTCCCCAACATACTCGCGTGGGATTTCTTTTTTGACGCGGCCGCGGTGAAAAGCACGCCCAAAGCCTTTGCCACTACTTTCAGAATTGAGGACATGCGCTTTAGTTTCGGCGGCGGCATACGCTTTACGATTCCCCAGTTTCCTTTCCGTTTCAGCCTCGCCAAGCGCTTCCGGGTGAGGGACGGATCCTTTCACTGGGAAAGAGGCGATCTTTTTGCCGGCAGCAGCCCCGGTTCGGGACTGGATTTTGTCATGTCGTTCGTGCTGTCCAGCTATTAGGGGTTTGTATGAAAAAAATCCTTGCGTTGTTTCTGTTTTTATGCGGAATTCTTTTCGGCGCGGAAGCCCAGCAGCTGACCCGCTTTGCCGTCGTTGATCTTACCAAGGTGTACACCGCTTTTTTCAGGGAATCCCGCGCCGTGCGAGAATTTGAGGATCGCAGCGCCCGGGTTCAGTCGGAAATAGACCGCATGACGGCCGAGGTTCAGGAGATCAAGCTGCGGCAGGCCGAAGCCGCGCTCAAGGGAGAAGATCAGCAGGCCCTGCGCCTTGAAAGCGAAGTAAACCGGAAAACCGAGTACCTGCGGGAATATTACCGTCTTCGTACCCAGGAACTTGAGAATCAAAAAAAGAGGCTTGCCCAGTCCGGGACCTTTCTGGATCAGGTATACGATGAAATACGTTTTATTGCGGAAAGCGAAGGTTACAGCATGGTGCTGAATCTCAAGGAAAACACCGGCATACTCTGGTTCAGTCCTACCGTTGATGTTACCGACAAGGTGATCGAAAATTTGAGATCCAAGGCAGGAAGGTAAGAAAGACATGAGGACAAATGGTATGTTTCAATTCTGACAGGGATGCTCCCGGCGCTCAAACAAGCCCCATGCTGGATCAATACCGGCGGATCAAGAGGGAACATGAAGGAGAAGTCCTTTTTTTCCGTCTTGGTGATTTCTACGAAATGTTTTTCGACGACGCCGTCGAAGTGTCCGCTCTTTTAAATCTAACCCTCACCAGCCGTAACGGAAAACCCATGTGCGGCGTTCCCTATCATGCCGCCCGTTCCTATATAGCCCGCCTCCTCAAGCTGGGAAAGAAAATAGCAATCTGCGAACAGCTTTCCGAACCGGGAAAGGGGCTTGTAGAACGCAAGGTTGTCGAGGTAATTACCCCGGGAACCACCGTGGACGAAGATTACCTTGACAAGGGAAGTTCCAATTACCTGGCGAGCCTTGCCTTTGACGGACGTTTTTTTTCCTTTGCGTATATCGATCTTTCAGCCGGTGACTTTTTTGCATCGTCGTTTCCCGCCCCGGGCGCCGAAGACCGGCTGCGGGGAGAACTTGAGCGCCTGCAGGTAAGGGAGCTTGTGATCCAGGAATCGATTCTCGCGGAAAATGAAGGAATAGCCGCCGCCGCGGGCGGCAGATCCGCCCTGGTGGTAAACCGCTGGGCGGACTGGCTCTTTGACGCGGAACGGAGCCGAAGGCGGCTGGAAAAACAGTTTGGGCCGCAGGGGCTGCGGAGCTTCGGCGTAAAGGACGGAAGCCCCGAGATTATAGCCGCCGGCGCCCTCCTTGATTATCTTGACGATACGGCGCGGAGCCTTCTCCCCCATGTGCGGATCTTGACCCTGTACCAGGATTCCCGGTTTGTCGGCATAGACGAATCGACGCAGCGCAACCTGGAGCTTATGCGGAACCTCCGCGACGGCGAAGTCCGTTTTTCGCTGCTTGAAGTAATGGATGAAACGCGTACCGCCATGGGAAGGCGGCTCCTTAAACGGCGCATGCTTCATCCCCTCCGGGACGAGGAGCAGATACGGAAACGCCTTGATATGGTGGAGATGCTCTACCGCGATCAGGGAAAACTCAGCGCCCTGCGCGAAATAATGGGGAGGACGCCGGATCTGGAACGGCTTTCCGCGCGGCTTGCCATGGACAAGGCCCACGGCAGGGATATGGAATCAATCAAAAACGCCCTGCTCGGTTTTGAACAGATCGAAAAACATATACACGATCTTCCCCTGGCTTTTGAATCTTCCGAAGCGGCTTCTCCGGAATACGGCGGACTCGTTGAAATCCGGGAAATGCTGGAGAAGGGGATTTGCGATGAACCTTCCATTCTGCTTACCGAAGGGAACCTGATCCGCGCAGGCTACAGCTCCCGCCTTGATGAACTGCACAGGCTTCGGGATTCGGGAAGGGAATTGCTCGAAGC
>JAITJV010000160.1 GCA_031278755.1 Treponema sp.
ATACGCTGGTTCATGAGCACCGGATAAAAGACTTCTTCAAGGAGCTGCCGGGACGTTTTCGTTTCCACTATATCGCCGTTTTCGTTGTGAAAGGTAAAATCCCAGCTTATCAGCATGACCTGGGCGCCGAGGGTGTGAAGCTTGCGCACCAGGGGGACGTAATCGCCGTCCCCGGCGACCAATACAAGGATGTCGAAGTGTTTGTATATGGCCAGCTCATAGGCTTCCAGCGCCAGCCATACATCTATGCCTTTTTCGTGGGCGACGTTGTTTTCATTATAGCGCAGGGGCAAATAATGGGTAACGATATTTTCACGCATAAGAATATCTTCAAAGGCCCGCTCGCTCTGCACCTTTTCACCCATCTCCCTGGCGGAGGAACGGCCCTTGAAATAATGGGCGTCGATTATCTGGCATTGGCGTATGTCCATGTTTGTCATTGCGGCGACTTCGTTTCTGATAAACTCATGGAGGCCGAATATGCTTATACGGGATTTCTTTTCATGCTCGTATTTATAATAATTGCTTATCTTGTAAAAATAATAGCCGTCATAAAAAATACCCAAACGCAGAATTTCCAAAAGATTATTGTTCATTTTTAATTTTCCTTTTCATGTTGTATATTATTTTAAAGAAGGCCGGTGTTTCTGTCAACACGAACCAACATACCGCGCGGCGGAGCCGCAAACACAGTTTGCCGCGGGGTATGAAACCTTCAACACAAATCAAGGAGGGATCATGAAGAAGATAAAAATGGCGATAATAGGCGCCGGAGTCTGGGGAAGCACCCATGCGGGGATCTTCAGGGAACATCCGCTGGCGGAGGCGGCCGCGATCTGCGATCAGAACAGGGAAAAGGCCGAAAAAGCGGCCGCGGAATACGGCATTCCCGAAGTCTACACGTCGGTAAAGGACATGCTCGCCCTGTGCCCCTGCGACGCCGTTTCCATTGTAACCCCCGATTACCTTCACGGGGATATAGCGGTACAGTGCGCGGAAGCGGGGAAACACCTCCTGATAGAAAAGCCCCTTGCGACAAACAGGGAAGACGTACAGAGGATCGTCGAAGCCGTTGAAAAAAACCATGTACGCGCGATGGTGGATCTTCACAACAGATGGAGTCCGCCCTTTGCATCGGCAAAAGAATCCATACGGGCGGGAGAACTCGGAACATTAAGAAACGGCTATTTCAGGCTTAACGACGTCAAGTGGGTGGCTACGGACATGCTTTCATGGGCGGCGTCTTCTTCCATTTTGTGGTTTTTGGGGAGCCACAGCATAGATACGCTTTCCTGGCTTTTTGACAGCAGGGTAAAGCGGGTCTATTCGGTTTCAGGGAAGGGGGTCCTTTCCGCGCTGGGCGTGGACACGGCGGACGCCTACCTTACGACCCTGGAATATGAAAACGGCTGCATAGCCCAGATGGAAAACGGCTGGATAAGCCCCAACGCAAACCCCTGCGTCAACGACATCAAATGCACCATACTCGGAGACAGGGGCATGATCTCCATAGACGCTTCGCACCATAACCTGATTCAGAAATACACCGACGCCGCGGTTACCGTTCCCGACGTGCTTGTACGGAACACCGTGCACGGGGCGGTCAAGGGCTTCGCCTACGAAAGCATACGGAGCTTTGTGGACAAGCTTGCGGGCGGAGAAGATTTTATCGTAAGCCTCGAAGACGCCGCGGCCGCGTCCCTTGCGATACTCGCGATCATGGAATCGGCCGAAAAGAGGGAGCCTGTGGAAGTAAGGTATTAGGAGGTATGATACCGGCGGTTTGCCGCGCTCCGCGCCCAAAACCCGCAAGCGCGGCAGGCTGCTAGAGGCCCCCTTCCCCGTCGTCCGCGCCGTCCAGTTTCCGGTGCAGGGTTTTGCGGCCTATGTCAAGCATCTCCGCGGTTTTGCTTTTGTTGCCCTTGAGGAAGGAAAGGGTGTCCCTGATGATGATCTTTTCGGAATCCTCAAGAGAAGTCCCGAGGGGTATTCTGATCCATCCTTCGTCGCTTCTCTGCCTGAGGCTGGGCGGCAGATCTTCTTCGGTGATCATGTTTCCCTTTGCCATGACTACGGAGCTTTCTATGCAGTTCCGCAGCTCGCGCACATTGCCGGGCCAGTCGTAGGCGTACAGGCACGAACGGGCTTTGTCGTTGATCCCCGTTACCTGCTTGCCGTTCTCTCCGGAAAATTCCTTAAGGAAAGCCGAAATGAACAGGGGAAGATCGTCTTTCCGTTCGCGCAGGGGGGGAACGTGAATGTTCACGACGTTAAGGCGGTAATAAAGATCCTCGCGGAATGTCCCCTTGTCAATTTCAACCTTGAGATCCCTGTTGGTGGCCGCGACGATGCGCACATCCGTTTCTATGGTTTCTTCGCCGCCCACCCGTTCAAATTTCTTTTCCTGCAGAACCCGGAGCAGCTTGATCTGTATGTTCTGATCCACTTCCCCTATTTCATCAAGAAAGAGGGTTCCTTCATTGGCAAGTTCAAAGCGGCCCCTGGTTCTGGATACGGCTCCGGTAAAGGCCCCTTTTTCGTGGCCGAAGAGTTCGCTTTCAAGAAGGCTTGCCGCAAGGGCGGCGCAGTGAACCTTGATAAGGGGCTTGCCCTGCCGGGGGGAAAGTTCGTGAATGGCGTCGGCCACAAGCTCCTTGCCGACCCCGGACTCGCCGGTGATAAGCACCGAAGCCTTTGCCGGCGCGGCGCGGCTTATGGTGTCAAAAACCCTGCGCATGGGGGCGCTGGTTCCGATGATGGTCTGGAACTGTTTCTGGTAGGCAAGCTCCTCCTCCATGCGCTTGTGGTTGAGCGCCAGCGTCCGGTTTTCAAGGGCCCGTTTTACCAGAATGGAAAGCCGGTCCAGGTTGACGGGCTTGGTAAGAAAATCGTAGGCGCCGTTGCGCATGGCGGCTACGGCGTTTTCCACCGTACCGTGGCCGGTAAGGACTATCACCGGAACCCCCGGCGTTTCGGCGCCTACATTGCGGAGGAACTCCTCCCCGCTCATGCCGGGCATTTTCAGATCGGTGATCACAAGATCGATATCGCCCTTTTCGTAGCGCTTCCAGCCTTCAAGGCCGTCTTCCGCGGTAACCACCCTGTAGCCGTCCATCTCCAGGGAGGCGGCAAGGCCTTCGCGTATATTTTTTTCATCATCCACAACAAGGAGCGTAAAGGTCATTGCAGCCCTCCGTCCGAAGCTTCATACACCCGGAGCCGCCTTTCCTTCTGGGGAACAGGCAGTGAAATATTAAAACCGGATGCTTTTCCTTCCCTGGATTTAACCGAAATTTCCCCCTGATGTTCCTTTATAATCTTGAACACGAGGGTAAGCCCCAGGCCCGATCCTGTTTCTTTGGTAGTAAAATACGGCTCGAAGATTTTTGAAATGTTGTCTTCGCTTATCCCCACGCCCGTATCGCAGATGGAAACAAGAACTTCCCCGCCCTTCTCTTCCGTCCGTATGGTTAACACGCCGCTGTCCCCCATGGCGGCCTGGGCGTTTTTGATAAGGTTGAGCAGGGCCTGCTTCATAAACCGTTCGTCAAGGCGGAGGCGGGGAATGTTTTCGGCGAGTTCAAGGACGCAGGTAATATGGGACTGTTCAAGTTCCGGGCCGACAAATTCAACAAGTTCCGCGATAATGCTGTTGATGCTGCCTTCCCTGGGTTCAATATCCATGGGGCGGACCGCAAAGAGAAAATCGACAACGATGCGGTTAAGCCGGACCACTTCTTCGTTTACCACGTCAATATACTTGTCAAGAACATCGAACGTTGAAACGGGCCTCTGCCCTATGCCGTCCGTTCCGTCCGGATGGGCGTTTGTAAAAAGCTCGCGGTTTTTCGCCATGGCTTTCTGCATAAGCTGAATATGGATGGAAATGGCCCCCAGGGGATTTTTTATTTCATGCGCCACGCCGGCGGCCAGGGTGGTAAGGCTTGCAAGGTTTTCGGCCCTGTGGAGCCGGGCTTCGCGGCTTCTTTTTTCCGTGATGTCTTCAAAATAGATGAGGGAGCCTGAGACCTTCTTATCCTGTACAAGGGGAAGGATGCTGAAACTGAGGAGGCGGTTTATTCCGTTGATCTCCACGTCAATTTCTTTTTCTTCAATGTGGCTGTTCAAACGGAGGGTGTTCTCCAGAAATTCCGCCGTCCTCTCGTCGCGGACCAACGTCCATACGGAAACGCCCGGCGCCTCCTGGGCGGAAAGCAGGCAGCGTTCGGCGTATTTATTGGCCATGGTCAGCCGGTGGCTTTGATCGCAGACCAGTACGCCTTCGTCAAGGGAATTGAGCACCGTTTCCAGCCTGCCTATTTCCTCCGCCGCGGTTTCAAGAAGGCTTTTAAGCTGTTCGGCGGTAAGCTTGTCGCTTTTCTTGAGGGCCCGCCTTATGAAATCTTTCATCATAAATTTACCATGGCTCCCCGGATTTCCAGCACCATACGTTCCAGCGCAAGGGCCGGAGTCTGGTTCCAGGTTCCAACAGCTTCCGCGGCGCCGCGGGAAGCTTTCCTCCATATTTCATTATAGGCAATACGCCGGGGATTGTTCACGCCTTCTCCGCGCGCTTCTTTGGCAAGAAGTCCAAGGGCGGCCGCAAGAAAGCGGGGAAAAGAACGGCCCTCGAAATTGCCGGCGTACTCAATGACGGAAGCGATGACGGCGCGGCTGTCTTCGACGGGCTGTCCCGTTCCCGCCGCGGCCGCCGCGGCGTACTTTCCAAGGGCGGCCAGTTCGGGGGGCAGGGGCAGACGCCTTTTCCTCAGCTCAAGCGCGGCGCCCCGGGCAAGGGACGCGATAAAAAACGCGGCGGCGGGAACAAGTTTTTCATCCGGTACGGGAAGAAAGGAATCAAGATAAGCGGCGACGGAAGGTCCCGGCGGACCGCGAAAGATACGGCGTATTACATCCGCCTCGGCCGGTTCGTCCCGCTGTACAAAACGGTAGGGCCGCAGCCGCGACTGTACGGTGGCAAGAACCGCCCCTTTTACGGCGGTGGTCAGCACAATAACCGCCTTTTCCGGCGGTTCCTCGAGAATTTTAAGGAGCGAATTCCGGGCGCCGTCCTGCATGCGGTCGGCGTTTTCAATAAGGATGAATTTCATCCTCCCGGAAGGGGCGAGACGGCTCCAATAGGCGGCGCGGCGTACATGGGCGACGGGGACGGTTTCCCCTGCGCCCTCCTCAAGTTTAAGCGCGTCCGCGGCAAGCGAAGAACAGAGCTTTTCCAGGGTTTCTTTTTTCCTGTCCGTGTTCGCAAATTCATCAAGATTTTCCTCGATGGATCGAATAAGGCCGCCAAATTTTCCGAATCCCGGATCGTCCTCCCAGAGAACCGGAGAAAAACGGCCCAGGAGTTTGCGGATGGAGCGGACAAAAAGGGCGGACGCGGCGGGACTTTCAGGTTCGCCGAGGAGGCCTTTACGGGCGGCGGCCGTCTCCGCCGAAAAACGCCGCGGCCCCAGGAGGAGGAGGTCCTGATGCAGAAGATAACGGTGTCTGGCGCAGGACGGACAGGCGCAGTTCCACTTTCCGCGGATGCTTCCGGATTCCTCTTCGCAGGAAAGAACGCGGGCCAGCTCCAGGGCGGTCGTCCCCTTGCCCGACGCGGGCGGCCCCAGAAACAGCATGGCGGGGGCGAGCCGTCCCGCCTCAAGATCGTCCCGCAGACGCCCGGCCGCGCCCTGCCCCAGGACGTTCTCAAACACGGCTTGCCGCCGTCAGGACGGCGGTGTTTACGGCGCGGTTCCAGGCGCCCCCCCTGATAAAGGGAAGAAGGATGCGGGCGAAAAGACTTTCCCCAAACACCTGCTCGGCGTTGAAAAGAGGCTGGACCGACATCACAAAAAGAAAAAGGCATACGACGACGATCCCTTCGGCAAGGCCAAAGAAGATCCCCAATATACGATCCACGCCTCCAAGCTGCACCCCCTGAATAATATCGCGGAAGATACGCTCAAGAATTTTCATTGAGATAAAAACAACAAGAAAAATAGCGGCGAAGGCGAGGATCTCCGAAATAATGATAATTTTCAAATCCGGCATAAAACGGCTGCGTATAAAAACGGCGCCGTTTTTGTACAGAAGGAAAGACGCCAAAAGCCCCAGCACCACCCCCGCCGTCAACAAAAGCTCCCTGATGAAGCCCCTGAGGTAGCACCGGATGGTAAAGAGAACAATAAGCGCCGCAAAAATAATGTCTATAACAGCAATTCCGTTCATACCTTTTCTCCCGCACATTGAATTAATATGTCCGCAATAAGCGCCGCGCCGTCGCCTGCGCCAATACGCGCGGATGCGGCGGCCATGGCCTCCCGCCGCGCATCGCCGGCGGCAAGGGAAGCGATCGTTTCCGCAAGCCGGTCGGGATTTGCGTCGCCGCCTGAAAGCACTACAGCCGCGCCGGCTTTCTCAAAAAAGCGGGCGTTTTCGACCTGATCCCCCCGCGTACCCCTTCCGCTTAAGGGCACAAGCACCATAGGCCGCCCCGCCGCGGCGCTTTCCCAGACCGTGCCGGCGCCGCTCCTGCTTAACACCAGTTCCGCCGCGGCAAGAACATCGGGCATTTCTTCCCGGATATAGGGATAGATCCGGTACCGTTCACTGCTTTCAACAGCGCCGTCATT
>JAITJV010000140.1 GCA_031278755.1 Treponema sp.
ACATACCCAAGAACCCGCTTGCGCGGGGGAGCCTTGGGGCGGTTGATTATTGTAACGTCTACGAAATATGGTATGTATCCCCACATACAATCACATTCTTCTCGGAACGAAGATACCCCTGCTTGCGGCGGGGTTCTTCATTGTATCAATATATAGCATTTCACCTGAAAATGGAATATCATTTTTGTATGAAAAACGCCCTTTCCCGGTGTTCCTGGTGTCTCGGGGACGATATTTACACCGCCTACCACGACAGGGAATGGGGAAAACCCCAGAAAAACAGCGTGAGGCTTTTTGAAGCCCTTATTCTGGACGGCGCTCAGGCGGGGCTTTCCTGGATTACCATTCTGAAGCGGAGGGAAGGTTACCGGGCGGCTTTTAATTCTTTTGATCCCGAAAAAATTGCCCGCTATACGGCGAAGGATGTAAATCGCCTTATGCAGGATGCCCGCATCATACGAAACAGGCGGAAAATAGAATCGGCCATTGAAAACGCCAAAGCCTATCTGAACATGACTGAAGGCCCCGTTTCCTTTTCAAAGTGGCTCTGGAACTGGGTAGATGGAAAGCCTGTCGTCAATCATTTTAAAACCCCGGACGAGATTCCCGCCTCGACGGAACTTTCGGAGCGCATTTCCACGGAACTGAAAAAAAAGGGGTTTTCTTTCGTGGGGCCTGTAATTATTTATGCGTTTCTGCAGGCTTCGGGGCTGGTCAACGATCATCTGGTAAGCTGTTTCCGGCATCCGTGCAATTCGGCCTCGCGGCCCGCCACGCCTGCAGGTTTTAAGCGCGAAACGCGGTAAACCGCCGGCCGAATTTAATTAAGGCGCATTTCGTAGACGAATTGCAATTTCCGGTAATAATCAAGCTCGACAAGATCCGTGGGTTTTACCTCCGCGGGTTTCTTTTCAAAATATTCAAGTCCGGCAAATTTCAGCATGCGGTATACAAATTGCGAGCAGAACATGATGTTTGGTTTGTGGGAATACTTGAAGATAAGCCCCATAAGATTGTAGGCGCTTCCTTCGTTGTTGATTTCGCGCACCTTGTCAATAATAAGCCGTTTTTGCGGAGGCGGCGCGGAAAGGGTGTACACCAGTATGGAGGAGCCTTCTTTTTTGTTGAACCATGCGATAGTCTCCGGATTGAGTCCCGGAGGATAGACGTGTTCGCCGCCGTTATAACTGATAACCGTTTTAAGATCCCTGTCGAAAGAAAGGGAAGCGTGGTTGTACTGTTTCATAGTAAAAAGCGAAATCAATTCGCTGGCGGCGCTGCCTGTTTTTGAAACGACGATATATATGTGAGGATCGGCAAGACTCCGTTCCGCTTCTTTAAAATAATTTTCGGTCAGGGCGCCGTTGCTGATATATTCAAATGAATTATGCCGGGGAAGATCCCGGATGATCTCGTCGATGTTTTCCTTTGACAAAACCCGTCCCGAGCGGGCAAAGATTTTCGCCGTTTCTGAAATTTTTTCGGCGTTGTTTTTGAGTTCTTCAAAACTCAAGACTGAAATTTCCTCCGCGGAAGGGAAGAAAAATTCAGGCAGGTTTCCGCGGCTGAACACTTTTTCCACCGCAAAGGGAATAAACACAAAGAGTACACTGAAAATTCGGCAGATGAAATGGGTGAAAAGGGAAATATCCGGCCTGTAGGTTACCGTGGCGTTGTAGACAATCTGGCCCGCCATAACAAAAATATAGGTTAGGCAGAAAAAGAGTTTGAGTCTTTTTTTTGAGGAAGAAACAAGCGCCCGCAGTACCATAAAAAGGCATACAAATACATAGACCAGATTGAAGATGATAAAATTACCGCTTATAAAAAGGGCGGCAAGCAGTACCCAGGTAAGAAAACTGTTTGCCTGTACGTACCGGAAGAAATTTTCAGACTTTGCCGAACGATTCGGCAAAGCCGGGCGGAGGGAACCTTTGCGGCGGCCCGAACGACGGCTCACTTTTTTCCCCGCTGCCTCGCCGCTTCGTAAAGCAGTACGCCGGCTGCAACGGACACATTAAGGGAATCTATGCGGCCCTGTGCGGGGACGGCTATCATGGCGTCGCAGTGTTCCCGGAGAAGCCGGGAAATGCCGGCCCCTTCGTCGCCCAGAACGATGGCTGTCCTTCCGCGGAGATCCGCTTCATACGCGGGCTTTCCCTGCATGTCCGCGCCGTAAATCCAGAAGCCCGCTTCCTTTAAGTTTTCCGCGGCGCGGGGAAGGTTTGCCGCTTCGGCGGCGGGCACATAGTCCGCCGCGCCTGCGGAAGTTCGTGCGATTACATCCGCATGCTTTGCGTTCCGCCTTTTTCCGGACACTACAAGATCCACGGCGAACTGATCGCAGGAACGCAGTATGGCCCCGTAGTTATGCGGATCCGTTATGCCGTCAAGGACAAGAACAAGGGCGTTCTTTCTGTCGCCAAGTCCCGCAATAAAAGTTTCAAGGCTTATGTTTGCGCCGGTCCCGGCGTTTTCGGCCCCTGTGGAAGCCAGGGCTATGCCGCGGTTGTCCGGGGCAAGGCGGTCAAGTTCGTTTGAACCGGTCCGCTCAAGCCGGACCTTGTGTTTGGATGCAAGCGAAACAATTTCGCGCGCACGGGGTCCGGCCTTTGCGACAAGCAGGGGTCCCGTCCCGGCTTTTCCGGACTTGATGCGTTCTTCAATAGCATGAAAACCGGTGAGGTAGATCATCCCGAAAGTATAACAGAAAGGGCTGTTTTTTCAACTTGAAATTACGGTGAAGCATAACAGTACACGCAGCCTGCCCGACAGGAACCATAACGGCCTATGTCAACACTGGAAGCGCAAAGGCAGGAGGGCCGCTGGTTTTTATCCCGTTTAGCCGCCTCTATGCCCCAGAGTCCGCGGATCAGATCCCCGTCTATGCAGGCTCCGGTCCTGATTCCCAGCGGTTCAAGATTCGCCTCCGCGCAGCTCTGTATTTCCATGCCGGCTTCATGCGCGGCAGACGCAATATCCGAAAGAAGGGCTTTTGTTTTGGGAAGAAGCCCTTTGGAATCAGCGGCAGGCGTCATACTAAAAGCCCCGTCTTTTTCCAGCGCCCTGATGCGCCGTTTTGCGCCGCGGTAGTCGTCGTAAAGGCTTATAATGACGCGGTTTACCGTTCCCCTGAGACGGCCGGCAAGACAGGCAAAATTGCGCCGGTGAAACTCAAAGCCGGTTTTATCCGACAAAAACACCGGATCATAACGCCATATTACCCGATTCCACGTGATTTTTTGCGCCAGCATCTCCATTTTTTGAACGACGCTTTCCGCCGCGGGGGCATTGGGCTCCAGAACTGCGGGATAGCCCGTCAGGGTAACCATTACATAGAAGCGGTATCCCCGCTTTTCAAGCCCGCCGGCATTGGCAAGAATAGCCCCGGGATCACGGGTCCAGAAT